>JANNNN010000442.1:0-4897 GCA_031398555.1 Planctomycetia bacterium
CTTGACCCGCCGCGAGGCCTTGGCGGTGAACAAGTTCATGAAATTGATGCTGGCAATCACCAGAATGAGCCCGGCAATCACCCAGCCAACCGGCAAAAATCAATACTCCAGGAGCCAACACCAACAGCGGGGACATGCGACACAACAGATAAACACCGGCAGTAACCATCGTCGCCGCGTGAATCAACGCACTAACCGGAGTCGGGCCTTCCATGGCATCCGGCAACCAAATATGCAGAGGGAACTGAGCTGACTTTCCAACCGCTCCGAGCAGCAACATGGCCGCAACCATAAACAACAAATCAGGATGCGACGAAGCCAACGCTGGCAGCGCGTCGAAAATGACTTTGTAATCCAGTCGCGAGATGATCCCCGAATCCGCAGTCGTCACTTGGCCGATTCCCAACCACAGCAACAAGATCCCAAACAGGAACCCCGTATCCGCCAAACGATTGATGGTGAACGCCTTCAACGCAGCTTTAGCCGCCGATGGACGCTCGTACCAAAAACCAATCATCAGATAGCTGCACAAACCAACCCCTTCCCAAAACATATAAAGTACCAAGAGGTTGTCGGCGAGCACCAACATCGTCATGCAGAACACGAACGCACTGAAGATCGCAAAGAAGCGAGCATAAGCCTTATCACCATGCATGTAACCAGCCGAGTAATAAGCAACCAACGTTCCAACGACTGTTACAACACAGATCTGCACCAGACTCGTCGCGTCAAGCTGCAACGAAATTGGAACTCGCATGTTCGCAAAATCCAGCCAGTTGTATCCACCGGCGATCACCACGTCATGGGCGACATCTACTCGAAACAGGCTATAAACCGACGCGACGGCGGAGACCGTTAATCCAACCCAGGTGACCCAGTGCGAAAAGCTTGCGCGAGGATTCAGATATGCGATAACGCTACCAATCACGGCCGCCACAAGCGGTCCCAGCGGTATCAACCAAGCGATGTAATATTCCATAGTTACTCTTGTTTTGTGGCAACATCAGCCGGAACGCACTAACGTCCGGTTCTTGTCGGGCAACCTGAGTGCTAGCGCACTGCGGCTAAATCCCAAATCTTGTTTTGGACGCCTCATCAGGCTCTTCCTGCTAAATCAGGCTCTTCCCGCTAAATCAGGCAGCTTAAAATCGGAATCAACAGGTCGCGTCTGCGGATCAAGTCCAGCAGGCGTTAGTTTGGGCAGATCTTCGTAACCTTCAGGATGCGAATGATCCTCCGCCGCTCGTCCAGCCAACTCAGGAATCTTATTCTCAGCCGACCGACCACCGGAACCGGCTTGATCGTCGAACTGGAACTCGCGCAGAGCACTCCACGCTTTACTATCCAGCGTGCCACGCAACCTTACCAATGCCACAATCAAACTCAACGCCAAAGCCGCTTCACAAGCCGCGACGACCAAAATCAAAATCGAAAATACTTGACCACCAAAATCGCCATGCATCTGCCCGAATGCCACAAAGTTCAGACTCACCCCTGCCAACATCAATTCGAGTGATAAAAACATCAGAATCAAATTGCGACGCGTCAAGAATCCAAACAATCCGACAGCGACCAAGCATGGTCCAATCAACAACGCGGGATTAATCATGATTTCGTTGTTTCCTTAGCATCCGCCCGACTTTCGCGTTGTGCGGGTTCGCGTTGTGCAATCACAACTGCACCGATTGTCGCGACGAGCAACAGCGTACCAGCGATTTCAATCGCCAACAGGTAGCGTGTATAAAACGCCGCTCCAAGTTTTGCCACCGTGAACTGATCCGACTTCGCGGGAGTAGGTAGATCCGCCGAATCAGCTTCTCTTTTTTCATTCTTGGCCACATCCGATGCCTTCAGCGCCATCGGCTCGGCCTTAGCATCTGCATCCGTTTTCGCATCCGTTAAGCCCACCTTCGCCGTCACTTCAGGCTCCGATGCTGCGACTTCAGCGAGTTCGGTCTTCATGAGGAGCTGTTCTTCCAACTTTGGAAACTCTTTCAGACCCATTGCGATCACTGTCGCTGCTAACGCAATCGCGACTAGGCCAGCGGCGATCGGGTTTTGCTTGTGGGTATCGTAGTCAAGCAGATTTGTCTGCTGAGCGAACATGAGCACGAACATGAAAATGATGATGGTCGCACCCGCGTAAACGACCACTGTCGAGGCCGCCACAAAGGCTGCATCCTGCAACAAATAAACTCCAGCAGCCGCCAGGACAACGCAGGCAAAGCTCAGCGCCGCATGCACAGGATGTTTGATCAATGCGAACGCTATCGCTAAGACCACTGCGATCACGCAAAAACCATAAGTCAGCCAAAGTTCCATTATTGCACCCCGCCGACATTCTTCGTTGCACCACCTTTTGCGGCGGACTCCGATGCAGGTCCAAGCACACCGCGCTTAGTTCGAACTGGGTCCTTGCCCGTGGCAATCGTTTCGTCGTATACGCTAAGCAATTTGTCTTTATCAAAGACCATCTCTTCGCGAGTCAGGCCAGTCAAATCATAAATTGTTGTTAATTCGATCGCATCGACAGGGCACGCTTCTTCGCACATACCGCAGTAAATGCAGCGGAGTTCGTCGATCTCGAATGACGCGGGATACTTGTCGCGGTCGTTCCAGTTCGGATCGTCTTTGTCAGTTCCTGTCGCTTTGATCGTGATGCACTTGGCCGGACAAGCGGTTTCACACAAGAAACATGCAACACATTTTACACGACCTTTGTCATCGCGATTCAAGCGATGCACGCCGCGATAGTTGGCTGGAATCTCGGGTTCGACTTCCGGATATTGCCGCGTTATCGGTTTGCCGCCGAGCATATGTTTGAGCGTGACCGCAACACCGTCGATGATCGCCGGCAGGTACAGAGCCTCAGCCAGTCCGATCTTCGGCAGTTCCGCCCACTTCACTGTCTTTTCTTTAGTCATCGTTTATACCTGAACGCTCACCATCAGTTTGCTGCTGGAGAAACTCGTGCTAACGCTGTTCTTCTCGCCATGCTGGCCGTCGTTGTTTTGGCTGTCCACCAACCTGCAATCAATACCAACGCGATCGACAATGGAGCCAACCACCACTTCGAAAATCCGAAAGACAGTACAGCCACAACACCGACAAAATTCATAAGGGCCAATGGGATCATGCCGCACCATGCCAGCCCCATCAATTGATCAAAGCGAAATCGTGGCAATGTCCATCGCAATTGAATGATCACAGCCGTCACCAGCGCGACCTTGACCACCAGCACCAACCATCGCAGCAGATATCCAGTCACTGAAGCATCAATCGGTCCCGTCAGTCCGGGAAAATTCCATCCACCTAAGAACAGCAGCGCCGTCAGGAAACTTACCGTCGTCAAGTGCGTGTACTCAGCTAAGAAAAACAGCGAGAACTTGATCCCGCCGTATTCAGTATGAAAACCACCGACCAACTCTTGTTCGCACTCTGGCAAGTCAAACGGTAATCGATTCGTCTCAGCCAACGACGCGGTAAAGAACATCAAGGCCGCCAAAGGTTGCCACCAGATATTCCATCCAGTGATGCCATCGCCCTGGGCGGTGACCATCTGTTCGATATTCAAACTGCCCGTGATCATGATCACTCCCAACAGCGAAAGTCCCATCGGAATTTCGTAGCTGATGAACTGAGCACAAGACCTGAGCGCGCCGAACATGCTGTATTTGTTATTCGAAGCCCAACCGCCGAGCACGATCCCGTAAGCTGACAAGCTGGACACAGCCAACAGGAACAACAAACCAATATCAACATGCGGTGCAATGATCGCCCGGAAACCACCAGTCGAATTCGGATCGGTCGGACCGAACGGAACGACTGAAGCACCGAGCATGGCACAGATAAGACCCAAAATCGGCGCCACGAAGTACACCGACTTGAAAACGTGATTCGGGATCACTTGTTCTTTCAAGAAAATTTTGATCGCATCCGCGACCGCTTGTAGCAAGCCGAGCGGACCGACGCGATTTGGACCGATACGGTCTTGAATGTAGGCCGCTGCCTTACGTTCGATAAAGGTCATGTACAAACCAAGACCCGGAATCACTGCCATCACGATTCCGATCGCTACAGCTAATGGCCAAATATCGTCCCAGCTAAACTGCGCAAGCATGACTACGCACTCTTTCCTTCAACAATAGTAAAAAGCTGGACGCCCAATTCACCGATCACACTAGCAAACGGTGCAAACGCTGGAATCTCTTTGGCCATCTCGGTACGAATTGAAGCGGAGTTATACATTCCCTGCCGCTGGGACAACTCAAATAGCAATCGACCATCTGGGCGGACGTCAGTGGCACCGCGAATCGATTGTTGCACTTCTTGAGCTAGACCGGAATAATTTACAACCGTTCCCTGACGTTCTGCGAAAGTGGCGGAAGCCAGTACAATCGTTGCCATATCGGTCAGCGATGAGTTCATAAAGTCTTGTACAATCAACGTCGACAAGCCGCTCAGCTTGCTCAGTACCGATTCGTCCAACCACGCGTCCGGATAGCCACCGACCAGGTACATGCCATCGAACTTCTTCGTGTCAAGTCGTTCGGTGATCGAATCGAAGCCGATCACTTCACCCTGGAAGTGTTTTAATACCGCCTCGACGCCCAGTCGATTCGGGCATTTTTCAGCTCGAATCGTGAACTTTTCTTTACCCGCGGCAGGTGACTCGCCTTTCGGACCTTTAGGATAAACGTCATCTTCACCGACAACCGGAACCGGTCCGATTGCTAGCGTAATCTTCTTATTGATCGACTTGACGTACTTCGCCAACATGAAGGCTTCTTCGCAGAACATCATCGGCGACAGGACCACGCCAAAACGCTCGCCGCGCGAATCGACAATCGTCTTGATCGCTTGACGGGTTTCGACAAAAACTTTGGGCCAGGGGTCA
>JANNNN010000507.1:0-4115 GCA_031398555.1 Planctomycetia bacterium
CGTCGATCGCGCTGTTGAGGGCTGAGTAGGACCTCCTGGGCCAGGGTCCAAGTTGAACAGGAGTAACACAAGATCGATAACAGAATGACACGGCTTTTAAACTTCATCGCGTTGTTATTAGCTCAAAATTGAAAGTAGTCAGAGGCCCCATTCTAATCAGCATGAACTGGTCTTGCTTGACACTGGCATCGGGCGCAGCATTTTCGTCCTGTCTCGCTTCCACCGAGCCCCGCAACATCACAACCTCCGGTTGTGTCTAGAACCAGAGGCTAACGCCTAATGCCAGCTACTTTGGCATCCGATGAAAAGAGGTCACGGCCGGGATTATAGCCGCGTCGCGGTGTTAGCATTTAGCTGTGGGCGTAAGCCCGCAACAGACTCCCGAGTGCGAAACCTAGTCGCGTAGCGGCGAAAGCAATGTATACAGCGCTATCACCGTTTCGCGGCCTGCGTAATTTCATGCTGTAATACTGCGGGCTCACGCCCGCAGCTAAATGCTTATGCCGCGACGCGGCTAGATCTACTTTCGGCGTTTAGTCTTAATGGCATTGGGCTAACGCCTTCCGGCTGATAAATCACCTGCGAAATAACGATCACAATTGAATTCCTACGCGAAACGACGACTACGCAATGTGACTAATGGCACTAACACCAATATCTAATCTGTACAATGCACTAGCCGAGAGATTCAGTGCGAAAGGCCCTCGCTAAGGCATGCACAATTAATGCCTTCAACTGTAGATTGAGTCAAATTGATCTGTTGCATCCTCGAAAAGCGAGATTGGCTACAAATTGTACACAGACCCCGAAGTCGCCCCCAATTCCAGAGGTCGGCCGTAATCACCATGGATGATTTGCGAACGCTTTCGCTAAGCACCATCTCGAGCGACGAAGCCAGCGGAGGTTCGAACTGTCCTTCTTTTTCCAGTTGTTCCATAGCGCCGTTGCCGCCGCGGACCGGAATAACGCTTACCTGCCGCGCTCCCCATTTTCTAGCTTCATCGATCGATGCCAGGCACCATTCGGTGCCTGCGGATTCACTTAATCCAGGCGGCCGCAAGAGCACGAACAGCCGCACGTCGATTCCCAGGCATGTCAGTTGCTCAGTAGCTCGTCGAACGTCGACGACTGACATCTGCTTGTTGAGTCCGCGGAGCGCAGTCGGTTCGAGGGTCTCCAGTCCCATCGCAACTTCCAAACGACCGTTCAGTAGATTTGCAAAGTCGCGAATCTTTGGCGATGTGAGTCGCGGATGGTTTTCAACCACGACTCGATCAAAGTCTTTGACAAGATTTGCGATCGCGGGAAGATCGCTAGTTGGAACATTGTAGGGCGCAAAAAAATTGCTAGCGTTGTAGAGCTTGACCCAACGATACTTGAACGCATCCATAGGCTCGGCGGCCCTTCTTCGGTCCGCTAAGAGTTCTTGCGCCGCCAAGATCTGTTTAGGAAGATTGCCTACTGGCGTAGGTCCAAGGTGCGTTGTTTTCCAAAGGTCGCACATCGTACATCGAAAACTACATTCGCTGCCACGCAATAGAATTGTGATGACATTGGCAAGATTTCCATTGCAGTCAGCCGCTTCAACTTCCTGAAATACATCAACAGGAATCGTGCTTGGCTGCGGCCGAGTAATAGCTGGTCGCAGCGCTAAGATTTGTTCCGTTGAAAGTGCCATTGGAAACCCCATCTTCGTAGCTTGGGACCAATTGTCCCTAGCAAACTGTACGCTTACGGAGCTAACTCCGAAGTTGGGACTCGGGAGTCAAGAAGACAGGACGGAAAAGCCAGGACGGACGGGACAAATGGTCCCATCCTACGAACTACTTGCCTGCCCAATAATCAACAACTAGGGCTTTATCGAGATGTGGTTTGAGTACCTCAACAAACGCGCTGTGCGCCGGATGGGGCAAATAGGCTTCGCGATCTTTCTCGCTTTTGAAGGTGATAAAAAAGCAGTGAGTAAATCCGTCAGCCAATCCTTCGGGGCTGTTGTTGGTCCCAAATTCAAACTCCGCGACTGTAGGGATTTTGCTGGGCAGTTCTCGAAAAGCGTCCACTACTTTCTTCACTTCTGCTTCCGTGGCCGCATCCTTGAATTTGAACATAACTACATGCCGAAGCACTTTCGGTTCCTCCGTTTTCGCCAATGCCAACGGCATTTGATTAGCCGCCATAAATAACCCTCCTGCGAGGAAAGCACCCGCACAAAAACCGAGAAAACTACGCATTCCAGAACAGCAATTCATATCGTCTACACTTTCGATTTTGTAAGCACAATGCAAGCATTTGTTGACCAAGCTAAACTCAATTGTAACCCATTTGTGAAATCCCGTCACTTTCACGCGAAACGCAAGCCTATTTTCAGCGATTGCGTTGAGCAGATTATTGGTACGGGCTATAATTCGGGTTGCCGAAAAGAAACCGCTAACATTCCGTCCGCCCGACTCTATGCACCTAGAAGATCGCTATGCATACCTCCCTAGCCGCGATTCTCGGGCTTGTGTTTCTTTTGATCAGCGCGTTGAATTCAGTTGCGCAACCACCCGATATTTCACGCTGGGTTGGCTTTACCGCCAATACACAGACTCAAGGCTTCAATAAGGGCGACCCGCTGAAGCTCACATGGGGTTTTGCAGCACAGGGAACGTCGATTAATGACGCTACCTTTAGTGGGTTTGCGAATGCGCCAAACAATTTGCAAACGCGACTCAACGGCATCTATGGGAATCAGGCTCATCGTGCCATTCGAAAATGCAAGCTTGTTCAGTCCAGCGGCACCGAATCGATTGTTTCGTAGATCATTCGATTGCGTTCACGTATGCTGGCAATCAAGTGAACGTCACTAACATCAAAGGTCGCGAAGTCGGTTTCACTATCGCGAGCCATGCGGACCGCGATCTGCTCTTGATCGGCTCCGCGGTTAATGCGACCGAGAGTCAGGTGAGGTGCATAAGCTCGTCCTTCATTGGGTACTCCAGCACCGACAAGTGAGGTTTCCAACCGCTGATTGATTAACTTGAGCGGTTCGACGCCATCATTGAATCCGACCCAAAGCACTCGTGGTGGTTTGTTTTTTGGAAATGCCCCAAGACTTTTGAGGCTCGCGGAAAAGGCATCAACACCGGCACATGCTGCCCGCATCTGATTGCAAATTTCGGGCAATGTGCGATTGTCAATATCGCCGATGAACTTTAAAGTCAAATGCAACTGATCAGGCTGGGTCCACCGTACACCGTCGAGTTCCCCAGCAAGTTGCTTGATGAGACGCAACATCACTTCACGCGCCGGTGAACCAATTTCGACAGCAATAAACGTTCGAGTAGTTTGCATGTTACTCGCCGACCGCTTGCTTCCAAAATTCAGGAACTCCGTGATGCAAGCGTGCACCAACTTGGGTGATGACTTTGTTGCATAGGAAGTTTGCACCGCGTGCGGACACGATTGGTGAGTAGCGGTGGGTAATTCCATACATAAACGCTCCGGCAAACATGTCCCCTGCGCCGGTTAAGTCTTTAGGTTGACAAGCGATGGCAGGCGCATGCCCTTCTTCGCCTTCAAACCTTACGAACGCACCGTTGGGGCCATCGGTGACGACTGAGTTGGGAACCATCGTCGACAATTTGGCAAAAGCGTCCGTTGAGTTCTTAGTCTGCGTTACTGCGGCGGCTTCCGGAGCGTTGCAGAACAATAGATCGCTTTGGGCAAGCGCTTCGCGGAACACGTCTCCAAAAACTTCTGGGATGAATGCATCCGAACAGGTCAGCGCGATCTTCGTATCATTCGCTTTGGCAACGCGAATCGCTTCGCGGATCGCCAACTGTCCCGTTTCTGGATTCGCGAAAACGTAGCCTTCGATAAATAACCAATGCGACTTTGCAATGCGTTCGCTGTCGACATGCTTAGCGGCCAGGTGACTGGAAACTGCCAAGCAAGTCCGCATCGTTCGTTCAGCGTCGGGTGTAATGATCGCCAAACAAGTGCCGGTTGTCTCGCCGACTAAGACAGGATTTCCCATTTCGATTTTCAGTTGCTCAAATTCTTCGACATAATGGAGACCATAACGATCATCGCCTACGCAGCCAATAAACGCGCTCCGGCCGCCCAGCTGCGAC
>JANNNN010000531.1:0-7452 GCA_031398555.1 Planctomycetia bacterium
GTCTCCATATGTCGATCGCGTTTGCAGTGCTCATTTGCGCGGTCATTATATACAACACTTTTCAGATGGCCGTTGGTGAACGCCGCCGTCAAATTGGTATCCTCCGCGCCCTCGGTGCCACTCAACGTCAAGTTGGCTGGATGATTCTGCGAGAAGCCATTGTAATTAGTGTTTTTGCGGCCGCTTTAGGCTGCTTGCTTGGCGTCTATGGCGCTGAAATCATTTCAAATGCAATGGAAAAAATGACCCAAGTTACTCTTCCAGGTGCGAAACTGACTTGGCAACCTTTTGCAATCGCCGTTGCCATTGGCATCGTTGTATCCATTGTCGGCGCCTACCTGCCCGCTCGCCGCGCTAGCTCCGTTCACCCAATCGAAGCCATTCGGGCGATCGAAACAAGCCACAACAAAGAAGTGATCGCAGCCACTTTTCGCGCAAGCCTGATCGCGTTAGCAATCGGCATCGTAATTCTGACGATTGCAATAATGGGCTACCTGCCACTGGGAGGAGACGTATTGGCATTAGTGGTACTTCTACTATCTGTCGTACTAATAATCCCAACTATCCTCGGATCGATCTCAAAGTTCTTGGTTGCATGCATGCGTCCTTGGCTGGGCGTCGAATCCGAGCTCGCGCGGAGACAATTGACGCAGCATGTGGGTCGCAGCGCATTAACCATCGGCGTACTATTCATCGCCATCAGCACTACGACCGGCATGGCTGGCAATGTCCTCGACAATGTTAAAAATGTTCGTGACTGGTATACGCGCGCAATCATCGGTGACTTTTTTGTTCGATCAACAAGTCCCGATATCTCCACTGGTGCCGCCGTCGCTATGCCAGCTGATATCGAATCCAAGTTGAAGCAGGTTTCTGGTATCGAATCCATCGACGCAATGCGGTACGTCAGCGCCCGCTCAGGCGAAAATTCTGTTCTAGTGGTCGTCCGGAATTTTGTTGGCAAACCCACTGATTTTTTCGATCTAGTGGAAGGCACGCCTGAGGTCGCTCTCCAAGGCCTGCGCGAAGGAAAAGTTGTTGTCGGTACCGTTCTCACACAGCGGTTGGGTTTACACATCGGCGACAAAATTCCCCTGGAGACAAAACTGGGAACGCGTGGACTGGAAATCGTCGCGACAACCAACGAGTATTTTGCTGGCGGTCTAACGATCTACATGCACAGCGATACCGCCCTTGAATTGCTTGATGTCAGTGGGGTTGACGCCTACGTGATCCAAGCCGATGACAGCCGGTTAGCCGAAGTCGAAAAGCAGCTGGAGGTAATTTGCCAGGAGAACCATATCATCCTGCAATCCTATGTCCAAGTGGTTGAATTCATTAACAACAGAGTCAATAGCATCATCGCTAGCCTATGGATGCTACTAGCTCTAGGCTGCGTCATCGCCGCGATGGGTTTAGTCAATACTCTAACAATGAACATCATCGAACAAACTCGCGAGATCGGCATGCTGCGAGTCATCGCGATGACTCGACGCCAAGTTCGAAGAATGATTTTTGCGCAGGCTATGCTCCTGGGCGTTATTGGCCTCGTGCCAGGCGCGCTCGCAGGCATTTTTGTGTCCTACGTCATCAGCCTGTCGGCTTTCAGCATTATCGGCCATAACGTGGTATTTGAAATGCGTTACGGACTTATCATTGGCTGCCTCGCACTCGGAATGTTCATTGTGTTGCTCGCTTCACTCCTGCCTGCCGAACGAGCGGCGAGGCTGAAACTAGCTTCGGCGCTACATTATGAATGATCACGTAGCAACGGCTCTACTCCGAAGGAGTTCCGTATCACAGCCCAGGGTTGCGAAGCGCAGCGAGCTACCCTGGACTTCGTCAGCAGTTTCCAGGCTACCGGTTATACGACTTGATGAGCAGTCATCCGCACGTCCAACGATAGCGATGTAGTTAAGCGAGTACTCGAAATCCGGATGATCCCTCAAAAATCCGCAGTCGACGCACCGTTGATTTCATCCGGGGGTTCAGGCAACAACCAGGCGAATGCGGCAGCGGGCAGAAACAGGAAACCCGCATAAAACAATGCCAAACGATAATCGCCAACTTTCGAAAACAGTCCAAAAAAGACCGTTCCCAATCCAGCCGCGATTCGGCCAATGTTGTAGCAGAAGCCCGCACCGGTGGTGCGCAGAAGTGTCGGAAATAAAGGTGGAAGGTACATCGTGAACAACGCAAAAACTCCCTGGCATAATCCGATTGCGAAAAGACCGTACCATAAACTGTTATGGTCACGAGCCACGCAGTAAGTCGTAAACATTGCGCAAAAATAGGCTACGCACAGCCCTGAGACAGCGACTCGATACTTCAACCAACGTGCGAGCGCCGCCGCCAGAAAATTACCCGCGATGGAAGTCAACATGACAAGCCAAATGAAGCGACCCACGAGCTGGCTTTTGTCCCCGACGCTCCAATCATTCAGTTCCGGCAGATTTCGCACATGCTGCAAATACCAAAACATAAATGCCCAGTGCGCCGTTAGCGACAATCCACAGACGGTGGTTATCAGTAAAGTAGTGCGAAGGATGGGACCACGAAACAAGTCCAAAAACTTGGGCTCGATGTACGTTGCCTCCCGACGAGCCGCATGCCAAGTCTCCGGCTCGGGCACTGCACGACGAATCCACAGCACTAATAGCGCTGGGAAAATCCCAACTAGAAAAACGTATCGCGGCGGAAAGTCTGCCAGCATAAAAATAGCTAAACCTGCCAACATGATGCCAAGGTTTACACCCGTCTGAAGCACCGCTGCCATCCATGGTCGCCACCGCGATGGCCAAGTCTCCGACAACAGCGCAGCGCCTACGGCCCACTCACCGCCTATCCCCAGCGCCGCCAAAAAACGAAAGATCAGTAACTGCCACCACGTTTGAGCGAAGAAGGATAAGCCTGTGAACATGGCATAGGTAAGAATCGTCAACATCAACGCACGGCTGCGACCGATACGATCAGCGATCCTCCCAAAGAAGGCTCCACCAAGTGCCCAGCCAATCAGAAACGCCGCTTGAATCCATGAACTGTAATAACCAACGCTCGGATCTTTTTGATTGATCCCGCCAAGCAATTCGGCAACAAATGGAGTAGCAACGAGCACATAGAGGTGCATGTCCAGTCCATCGAACAACCATCCAAGCCAAGCCGCAATGCCGGACTTCCACTGATGAGATGATAAGTCAGACAGACGCGTTGCAGGCTGTGCACTATTGTTCGCAACAGCATCCGCCACGCCTATCAATGCATCCGCATCACTAGTTAAATGAGTTGTCATTTGAGAATTTCCTTTACGACTCGAGCTTCAACAACTCCAGTCAGTTTTTCCTTGAGCGCGTGGTCGAGAACGAGCAGCTGCAGTTCATCATCTAATCCTCAAACCTCGCTTCGTAGTATCCGATACCCAGGCGGTCAATTAAATCTTGACAATAACTTTAGCATGCTGTGGCCTAAGTTAAGCTACAGGCAAAGGCAACACAACCGTTCGTCCACGTTACCTGTAGTTTCGTAGACACGACTCAAGCAGGTCGAATTGCTGGTTGTTATTGCCATCATCGGAATATTAGTCGGACTATTGTTGCCGGCAGTCCGGATGGCTCGAGAGGCGTCCAGACGGGCAACCTGTACCACCCATCTAAAACAGTTGGTTTTGGCCAACGTTAATTTTGAGACGACCAAGAAACTAATGCTATTCCGAACGACAGCCATATCGTATGATCCAACCGTCCCAACGTAAAAACCGTCCATCCATATTCGTAATCCCCGATGAGCTTCGCAAACTTCGTTCATCACCGCTGAAATTATCTCCGAGGGAGCGACATCGTAATGCAGCCGCATGGTGAAATGGACATGATCCGCCAGCAACGCGACCCTGGTAGCGGCACAATTCCAGTGCGCCAAAGTCGCCAAAATGCCACCGCTTGTGATTTCGACAAATCGACGATCTGCAGTCTGCCACCGCTCGGCATGAACCAAGACCACATGAAGTCCAAGAGCATATCGGCTAGCCGAGATCGTTTTGTCGTACGCATTCGAAGACCGCTCTTTGCATTTATTCAGCCAGCTTCAGCTGTTCGTACACTGAATCGGCATTGTCGCACAATTGTCCCAGTTGTAGCCTAAAGTACCGTAGCCTAAACAATTGGGACAATTGTTCGACTCTCAAACGCAAGATTTCAGCTGGCGAAGCACTAAGTCAACAGTCCACTAACTTGCTCTGCCTGCTCCTGAAGTACTTTCAGCAACGTAGCTCGATTGTCTTCGAAATTCATGCTAGCTCGGTCGCGAGATAAACTAGCACGCACGGTTGCGATGGGATGACCACATTGAATCCATTGCGGTCCATACGGTAAATCAGCGAGTCGTTCGATCTGGCTTAACTTTGCAAGCAAGTCAGTTGTCAAATTGATCGCATGCGTCGCATAGACGACCGCTTTTGCAAAATATTTGTAGGACGCGCCGCGCACGCTTTGTTGAGTCGCCGTGTCAGCGTCATGGATCGACAAAAGCTCTCGAACCGGATTCACACCACCTACAAAAAGTAAAATCTCCATCCCAGCCGTCCAGCGAGGGTTGCATTCGAGCAGCCATATTCTACCGTGATTGTCGCGAATAAAATCAAACTGCAACCACCCGCAAAAACCGATGCGCCGGCGAATTTGTTGGCACAGTCTTGCGATTTGCAATTGGCATTCAATGCTTAAAGCGATAGGCCCGATGGAACCCCGATAAATAAATTCCAAGGGGCCCGACCAATCGGCAGAATCAAAGCTACTCGTTGCGCCCAGGATCTGACAGCGTGAGGGATCAATTAGGCAGCTTACACCAATCTGCTCACCTGGAATGAATTCTTGCCAGTAACCGGCAGCGATATCCGTCACTGCTAATTCGCTGCGGACGATTTTCAATCCGCCAGCGCTTGCGTGAGGCTTCCACAGCCAACTACCGTCGCTGGCTTCGCTAAAATTTACCTTCGGAGTATTTATCCCCGTCGCGCGGGCTACATTGCCCAGAAATGCAATATCTCGCAAAGCGCGGCGTTGATCTTCTGTCGGACCGATTACCGTACCGATTTCGCGCAACTGCTCAACTGCCCCGCCCCAGTTCTCCATGCCACCTGAAAGCAAGAACACAACCTTCTTACCTGCTTGGTGAAACTTCGCTACTGCATTCTGGATTGCGTTTCGAGTATTGTTTGACAACAGACCTTCTTCGCTAACTTGAAGCTCGATCCAATCATTGGTTGCAAAATTACGAGTGTCAGCATCGCCAAAGTGATCCACCGCTACGCATTCAAATCCCGCTTGCCAGCAAGCTTCGATGAGTGCACGCGCGGAGTAACCAACTGCGAATACGACCGGCGTATGCTTGACCATCACGGCTTGATTGCAAGCGTTGCGTCTAGCGGCGAGTTTGTTCGAAAACCGGTAACGTTCACAAAGCCTGCCTCCGTTAACAGAGACTCATATTCAGTCAATGTACGTTCTTTACCTTCGGTGCAGGTCAACATGTTGAGGCTTTGCATCTGTGCCCAGCGCGGCCCGGTTTTGTCTTCGAGCAACAATTTTTCGGCGACAAGAATTCCGCCTTGACTTGGCAACGCATCGAAGATTCTTTTGAGCAACAACCGAATTTTGTCTTCGCTCCAATCGTGCAAGATGCGTCCGAGAGCATACAAATCTGCCGGTGGCAACGGATCGCAAAAGAAGTCACCGCCAACCAGTTCGATGCGACTGGCCACTGACGACTGAGTAACAATTTCTTTGGCGAGTGGCAGCGCTGTGGGCAAATCGAACACGACTGCGAGCATCGATGGATAGCGCTCGCAAGCGGCGATTGCCAAGTGCCCTGTTGCGCCACCAAGATCAGCCAGGCACTTAAAGCGACTGAGGTCCATTGCGGAAACGACCTGTGGCGAGCTGATAACGCCAAAGCCGTGCATGCCCATCAAGAACTCACGTTTGGCCGCATCGTCACGGAAGAAGTGCGAAAAGATCGGACCATCCAATCCATAGCACTGCTGCCAACGGTGAGTTCCTTCTCGAACTGCATCCTCCAGCTTGCCCCACATCGGCCACATAACATTGTTTGAATAGTTGATGTAGCCTGTCATTCGTTGAGGGCTGGTCGACAACAAATAGTGCGTTGCCATTTTCGTATTCGCATACACACCATCTGCTTTGTTCAACAAACCAAGACCAACGCACGAATCGAGCAACCGCTCCAATGCATCGGCATTAGCACTCAACTTGTCCGCTAGTTGCGTCACGGTTGCATCCGCTTGTCCAAGCAAGTCGAACACACCAAGGGAAACGGCGGCGAAGAGTGTCTTGGATCGGCGGAAGGCTTCAAGCAAATCCAATAGAATTGCCGGATCTGGAACGGAAGCGTCAATGGCCATTGGAGATTACTTTGGTCATTAAAGGAGAGTTATTATGCAAGGAATGTGCGCTAGAAAACATAGCAGAGACACGGCCCGTGGCGTAGGGGCTTATTATTGGTTCACGTTCATCGCTCGGGTGTTAGTTGGTGAATTCGATTATTCGGCAAGCCAGCGGATTCTGCCAACTTAGAGGCAATACCCCGAAGGTGTCGCACGGCAGGATTACTGAGCTCTTTCTTCATCCGTGGGACCACCATGTCATCCGTGGGATAGGAAAGCATTTCGGCCCGCGAGTAGCCCCACGAATGCCCCCCACGGATGGCATAGCGGTCCCACGGATACATGCACCAAGTGGAAGCGTACTCGCAGAAATGGCGCTCGATGGGTCCAGGTATACTTCCAAGATGAATGCTGTTAAAGCAGACATCTCGGCTGAGCAGCGTTAAACGATTCATACGAAGACAATAGAAAACCTGATATGACTTCCTCGCTTAGTTTTTGCTATGCAGAGTCTTTAGGATCGCGATATAATCGTTCGCTCAAGCTAACCAGGCACCAGAAAGATTGATTATGAACGATAAACCAGTGGCATTGGGATTGCAGGCGAGTTTCGGTTTTGGCGATCGCATTGGCTTAGCCACTCCAGGCCATGTAGCCGCCATGAAGCGTTGCGGAGCCGGCATTGCGCCGATCTATCCGCAGCAATCGATTCGCGAAATGACTCGCACCGCTCGCTCGCCTCAGCAAGTGATGGCTGACGCGATGTCGGCGGCGTGGGCGGCTGGTTGGACGGAACGAATTGGAGCAGACGCCGATCATCTTAAAACAACGGCTGATGTCGATGTCACGGCGAGCGTGGGTTTCACATTCTTCACCATCGATCCGTCCGGATACGTCGATCAGCGAGCCGACGATTACGATGAAGCCACCCTCAGAGAAAAATTTGAGGACTCGCGAGGATCGTCATCTTGGCTCGAAAAGTATGTCGGCAAGTCGATCACGCTTTCGACTGGCACACAAGTAAATCTGTCCGAACAGGCCTGCATGCGGGCTTCCGT
>JANNNN010000537.1:0-1545 GCA_031398555.1 Planctomycetia bacterium
TACCGCCGCTCCAGTGACGTCGGCCGATCAGCACCATGCAAAAATACAATCCAAGTATAATTATCAGAGAAAAGTAAGCGATCGAAGAGATACTGATAACACCGCGACCAAAGTTATCGAACTGCTCTTCGACGCTGAACAGGCCCACGAATCGATTGTTGTTTTGGAAGATCACATCCGCATTGGACGCAAACACTAGCGGGGCGTTGAACAGGGCACCGAGGATAAAGCCGACCGTAAGATTGTGAGTCAAGAACGATGCAACCATGCCCACAGCCAACATGGCTAGGCCCACGAACCAATAGCCAAGATAGTTAGAGAAGAAAAGTCCGACATCCACATCACCCTTCGATAAAAATAGAAGCACGATGAATGTCGAAATCTGCGAGAACAACAGCGAGACGGTGTAAATCGATCCAGCCGCGAGGTACTTGCCGATCACGATGTCGAAGTCATCGGCAGGCAACGTTAGAAGCAGTTCGTCTGTCCCCTGGCGTTTTTCATCCGCCCAGATGCTCATCGTGATCGCGGGGATGAAGAACAGCATGATGATCGGGAACCATTTGTTCAACTGATCGAGAGTCGCCAAGTTCGAATTGAAGAACTCGTGTGGCCAGAATGCGGCCATCGATGTGAGCAAAACGAACAAGCACAGAAAGACATAGCCAGTTGGGCTGCCGAAGTAGCCCAAGAAGTTGCGTTTCAGCACTGCGTAAGCGGCTCGTTTTTGACTGGACAATCCCAGTACCAACAGCAATGCGACAGCGGCAAAGAACAAGTTGGCCAATAACAGATCAAGCAGGGGTTTTACTAGTAATGCTACGTTCATGATTGGTGCGATATGCGGAAGGACTACTAAGTTGGTGAAGTTCGTGTTCGACTGAGCATAGGGCTCGATCAAACCGCCCCGGTCAGTTTGTGGAAAGCAGCATCCAGTTCGCCTTGAACAGCCTTCAGGTCAGCGGTTGTGCCATCGAACACTTTGCGACCTTCATTTATTAATACGACACGATCGGCCATCGCTTCCACTTCTTGAAGGATGTGGGTCGAAAGCAGAATCGTTTTTGTTTCTCGCAGTTTGCGCATCGTCTTGCGGACTTCACGGATTTGATTCGGATCCAAACCAGCGGTCGGTTCGTCAAGAATCAATACATCGGGTTCATGCAGCAGAGCCTGAGCCATCCCCACCCGCTGCTTAAAACCTTTCGAAAGCTTACTGATCGCTTTGTTGGCAACCGAGCTCAGGTCGCACAGGTCGATAACCGACGCGATGCGATCTTTTTTGATTTTTGAATCCATGCCGCGTGCTTCGGCGAAAAAGTCGAGCATGGAGAGCGGGGTCATGTCAGGATAAAGTGGACCGTTTTCCGGCAGGTATCCCAAGTGACGAGAGCCAGCGATCCGGTCAGCCAACATATTGTGACCTGCGATTCGGGCTTCACCCTCGCTGGGGGCCAAATAACCGGTCAGCATCTTCATAGTGGTGCTTTTCCCAGCCCCGTTGGGCCCTAGGAAAGCAACCAGTTCGCCCTCGTTGACGGTGAA
>JANNNN010000538.1:0-2373 GCA_031398555.1 Planctomycetia bacterium
CGTTGGGACAGAGTTCCTTGGGTGAGTATCGTATGCAAGTTATCGACCATGTGCACGGAGAGCAGGGGGTTGGTCTGCTGCAGTCGTGCGAGCAGGTCTTGCCAAAGTTGCCCGACTGTAACGCTTGGAGTCGCAATTCCAAAGTGCTGCGCAATCACGTTAGGCACTGCGGTCGCTGGTCCAGCAATGATCGCTGATCGAAACAGCGAAGCTAAATCTGCCGTGGGTACAATCGACTGTTCTTCGAAGGTGGTCCATCGTTCTTCGCAAATTGCTTGCAACGTTGCGACCATCAAACTGCCGATGGCGATGTCGGCCTGCGGGCATTCTTGGATGTCGAGCACGCGAATCTCAATGGCACCGCGGTCAAAGCGCGCGATCGCGCCGCGCGAGTTTAGCCAGATGTGCTGCAGCGTGCCATCGGGATCTTCGGGCGCGATGTCGCGATACATGCGTTGGTAGATTTCACGTTCGTAGTCGGCTTCGGTGTAGACAGCTTCGGGAACAACTTGTCCGGTAATCGATGGGATCTTGGCTGAGTTTTTTCGGTAGACTTCAAGACGACAATCGAGCACCTCATGTGTGCGACCGTCGTACATCGGAGAGCTGGCCGCGATGCCAGGAAGCAAAGGCAGGATCAAGCGAATTGCAGCGTGCAGCTTAGCGAATTCCTGATCGTTCCGAAACGGTAGATTCCAGTGTGTGCTTTGCAAGTTCGCCCAGCCATGACCGCTGCAGTTGAAGATGCGGTTAAAGGCTTCATAGACAGGGCTGTAGTCATGCGGCCAGAGTTTCATCTCACGGTCTGGGTTCATCCACGGATGCATCGCAGTAGGCATCAGACGAGCACCGAATTTTTCTAGTATTTCGTTAGCATGCTCGATGCTTCGCTGAAAGTCTATCGTGACCTGCGCGAGGTCCGTGACAGGTTCGGAGACTTTTAACTCGAGCACGTGCAGTGCGAGTTCGTTGCTCCACGAGATCTTGCCGAGTTCGACTTCACCGGTGAGCTCACCTGCGGCAGCGGTCAGTGCCTGGTCGCTGATCGGGCGGACATCAAGTGTTTCCGCATCCACGATCATGTATTCAAGTTCGATACCAAAAGCTTCGAAGAGCCCGAGCGAGTTTTCTACTGTCATTTCTATTCAGTTTTTTTGGATTTGTGAGCCGACGGCGCTAGCCGCGGGCCTCGGAGTTGTGCGGTTTAAATTACTACGTGACTCGCGATGGCTGTTGCTAGTGCGTGTACGGGAGGTCGAAATGGTAACTGGGAATTGGGATGTTGGACGTCATTTACCTCGACACCCGCGGCTAGCGCCGTCGGCTCACTGATGCTGGCAGCATCAGCCACAAGTGGCGGCATCGGCAACGAATGTTCTATGCGAAATGGTTGGCTTTTTTCATTTCAATTCGCTTGAGGAAAACGCGCATCACTCGAAGGTAAAGATCGTCGCGAAGGACTTTGTCTTCGATTCCGAAATCCGCATTCGGATTATCATTGACTTCGATCACGTAGAACTTGCCTTCACTCTCTTTAATATCCACGCCGTAAAATCCGTCGCCGATCAAGTTCGCAGCTTTCAGGGCGGTCTTCACCGCTCCGCGCGGAGCGATTTCAACAGGCATGCATTCGAAGTCACCGTAGCGATCATCCCCTTTTTCCTCTTGCTGAATAATCTGCCAGTGAGCTGGGGCCATAAAGTATTTGCAGGCAAACAAGGGCTGGCGATCGATAATACCAATACGCCAATCAAAGGCCGTCGGCAAGAACTCTTGCGCTACGACCAACTCGGAATCGGCGAGCATCTCTTTCATGGCCATTTCAAGTTCATCGTCGGTGCCGACTTTGATCACACCTTTTGAGAAGGCGCTATCGGGCTTTTTGAGTACCAGAGGAATTCCAAGTTGCTCTTGAACGCTTCTCCAATTGTCCTTGTGTACGACCAGAGTGCGGGGTGTAAGTATCTTTTGCCGGGCCATCAGTTCGGCTAGGTAAACTTTGTTGCTGCATTTGACGATCGAGAGCGGATCGTCCATCACGATCAGGCCTTCGCTAGCGGCGCGTTGTGCGAAGCGATAAGTGTGATGATTGACCGAGGTTGTTTCGCGAATAAACAGCGCATCAAATTCCGCTAGCCTTGCGTAATCGTCGCGGCCGATAACTTGCGGGCGAATCCCCAGCGAAGCGGCGGCCTTTGAGAATCGGTCGATCGCTTTTGCATCCGAGGGCGGCTCGGCTTCATCTTGGTTAACGAGAATCGCAAGATCAAAACGATAGTTCGTCTTGCGACTTGACTTCGGCGCTTGACCTTCGAAATATTTAGTCGCCATTTCGATCACGAATGGCCAATGACGCTCAGGCACTTCGCTGGC
>JANNNN010000544.1:0-6446 GCA_031398555.1 Planctomycetia bacterium
ACTCGAGAAAAGAGGTGAAGGAGAGTTTGAGAAGGCCTTGGGGTCAGCCTCCAGTGTATTTAGCCGCTAGCGAGTCGTCAAACTTTTTGACTGGAACGCCCGTTTTGGCCCCCCAAACCAGCAGGGACCACCCGGGTGTCCAGGCACACCTGCGAGCTTACTCTGAAACCGTTCCACCCCCAGCAGCCTTACTGGCAATTTTGACGATTAAATAGCTTGCAACGCTCACGCTCGACGATTGCGCAAACTATAGTGGATAAGAGGTTTACGACGACGCACGAGTGACTAAGTATCGGAAAAAAATTTCAAAATTCCTTAAAGTCAAGGGGCAATTTGACTTGTCGCTAGCCGTCGCGGTCACAGACAGTGATGTACATTTGCTAATAGTTTTTGTTCTCGGCACAATGGAGCAGTCGCCATTTTGGGTGATTGTCGTCTGGGTTGGTTCCCGCAATCGAAGAGTGGATTATGTCCATGCGAAACACGTTACGTTCCCTGCTAATCGCCGGGCTCGCCATTCCGGCGGCTCCATGCTCGTTCGCTCAAGCACAAGTGTGCTGTGAACCCGCCTACCGCGTGCAATCTCGAACCATCATGGAAGAACAGCTTGAGACACGTTTCCGCGTGGTCTATCGCGACGAATTTGAAGAACAAGAGATCACGTCTCAGCGTCCAGTTCTTCGCACTCGGGTAGAGAAACGCCCTTATACGGTCACTACCCCTGTAGTCGAAACGAGCACGGTTGAAGAAAGATACACCGTGTTGAAGCCCGTAACCAAGCGGGAATGGGAAGATCGCAGCTACCAGGAGACGACCTACGTCACCGAAACCGCCGAGCGCGAAGAAGCCTACACCGCTTATCAGCCAGTAACGGAAACTCAGTACCAGACGCAACAATACGTCGTCCAACGGCCAATTACTGAAACTCAATATCAGACGCAGCAATACACCACCTACCAGCCCGTAACAACGATGCAAACCGCAGTCGTTGATCAAGGGCAGTACGTAGCCCAGCAATACTATCAACCCGGCGATGTTCGTTATGGCCTGCGCTACCAACCGAGTGGACTGACATACGATCCGACCGGCATGGCCGCCTATCGCCGCGGCGGTTTTGGTTGGGTCCCATACTCCGCTCCTGGACAAACCTACGCCCAGTTGCAATACCAACCCAATCCAGTGCAAGTAGCCGTTCCTCAGACCAGTTACATGCCACAGGTTGTCCAGCAGCAGGTCCCTGTTCAAGTGACTCGTATGGAAAGCCAAGTTGTTCAACAACAAATTCCATACAACGTCACCAAGTACCAGGCCATCGAACAGCGACGACGAGTTCCCTACGCGGTGCAAAAGCCAATAACTCGCACCGTAGATAACAAAGTCGCCGTTGATAAAGTCGAATGGGTCGAGCAAGAAATGGTCCGGCCAAAGACGGTCCAGAACACCAGCTACAAAGTAGAGACCAAAGAAAAAGAAGTTACCGTTCAGTTCTACGAGACTGAAGAAGTGCGGACCAAAGTCAGAGTTCCGCGAAAAGTTGCCGAATACCAGCCTTACCATGTAAAGGTCCTGGTTCCTCGGACGGTGCAAATGCCAACAACGCTCAGCTATGTCGACCCTTACGCAGTTCCTATTAGCCAGGGCCGCAACTCCTGGATGCCAATCATCGGTGAAGTTGTCACCCGAGGTCCAGGCGTTCCTGTTGCAGGCGTTCCTGTTGAAGGAGCGAGCACCAGTGCCAGCTCAGCTCCACAGCAGTCGGTCAAGAAAATTGAAACTTTGGATCCCAAGAAAGATCCTAAGAACTCTGAAGCTGAATCCGTGACACCCCCGGCACCAGAACTCGATCTAAGCCCCTCCGACGGAAAAGACTCTCCGAAAGCATAGTTGTTACCGGAGTTTTGTGCGTGCCACTGGCTTGCCACTGAACTTGCTAGTAAATCGAAGCGTTGGTGTACAAGTCAGATAGGTCGGCGCGATGTTGGGCGGTAGGCATTAGAAGATGCCGAAGTTATCAACGTGGTCCGTTAGAGGACTTGCGACACCTTGGGCCTTCCCCGTTTTGCAATTAATCTCGGAACGACCACAGGATGGTACACCTTCTCACTGCGGCAGCCTTTGCACACAAGCGATAATAATTGGTACGAATTATCGCTTACAAACCTACTTCGGTTCACTAGCAAGCCGGTGGCACACGGCTCACAAGAAATCAAGCAATTTTCTCGTGCAACCATTGGCACATGAATGCCAATATGGCCTCGCTGCCGAGGTCGCGATGAACATCGTGCAATTGATCCGGCAGCAGCTTCAGCTCGCAAAACTTGGGACAGCTCTTTGCAAACTCAGCCGACGCGATCGCACTGGTGATCTTGTCCTGCTCACTGTGCACCAGTAACACGGGTGTACGCAGTTGTTCTGCCTCATCGAGGGCCCACTGTCCGCTATCGATTAATGCCGCCCCCAACCGCAACGACAGCAGCTTGTGGAACAATTCATCGCTGCTCATCTGCTCGCGTTGGACCTCATCTCGCGTGCAATCAGCCGTGCGAACCGGTGCTTTCAACTGGTAATCCGGCATCCAAACCGCCAATCGTCGAGCTAGCCATAGAAAAGCCTTGCTTGGCAACTGCGTCGCTCGCAGCATCGGTCCCGAAGCGACGGCACAGATCGGCAAGCGTTTCTTTCGCAAAAGATAATTCAGTACCAGATTTCCGCCCATGCTATGCCCCCACAGTACGAGCGGCAATTGTGGACTCTTGCTAGCTAACGCGTCTATGGCGACTTCAATTTCATTCATCAAGCCATCGTAGCTTTCGATACAGCCACGCTTACCAGGGCTCAGTCCATGGCCAATGAGATCGATCGCATGCACATCGAACCCAGCCTGCGCAAACGCTTTTGCACTGGCCGCGTAGCGTCCACCATGTTCGCCCAAACCAGGAACGATGAGCATTGACGCAGCGCTTGGCAACAACTCACTGGGCCAGCTGTAGAACGCTCGTCGCGAACCATCGCCGAGCACATTCCAGGTCACCGTCCGTTGCTGTTCTTCAACACTTAGTTCATAACCCATAGACACTTAACTCCCAAAATCCAGTTTCGCGAAGCTCAGTGTAGCTGGTTTCGTAAGAAACCGGACGAGGTGACCTCGCTTTTTATCTAGACCCTTCCTCCATTTTAGCTTTATGCCAACCAAGTGCCTGCTCCGCTAGTCCTGCTTGCTGAGCCGTCGAGCTGTCTTGGCCAGTTGAATGAATTCGTCTCGCAGCCCGTTGCGGTCGGTGCCTCGCGATTTTTCCGCCGTGAAGACAACCCAGTCCCAAGTTGCACCACCGCGAAACGCACTGTCACGTAGGAGCATGCCGTAAGCGACGACGGCTGTTGCGAAACCCATATCTTCAGAGCCAGATGCCGCCTCTGAAGCGACTGGCAATCGCACTTGAAATTCTGAACTCTCTGAAGCAGTCGGTTGTTTATATCGCAAATTTACAGTCAGCATCGTATCGCCGTCTGCCCGAAGTTTTAGCGACGAAGTCACAAACTCTGAGGGTCGCACATCAACCAATTCAGCTCGAGTTTCAGCTGGAATTATCTCGTAGAATGCCGTTACTGTATGCCCGGCTCCGATTTCACCGGCATCCTTGCTGTCGTCACGAAAATCACGATTGGCGAGCATGCGATTTTCATAGCCGATCAAACGATATGCATGCACATGCTGTGGATTGAAGTCGATCTGTATCTTTACATCTTTGGCGATGGTTGCGAGTGTTCCGCCAGTCTGTTCAACCAGCACCTTGCGGGCCTCGAGCAATGTGTCGATGTATGCATAGTTGCCATTACCTTGATCGGCGAGCTTTTCCATCGTTGAGTCCTTGAGGTTGCCATCACCGAAGCCGAGCACCGTCAGAAACGTATTGCCTTTGGCTTTCGAAGTGATCAAGTCGGCCAATTCGCTCTCGCTAGTTGTACCGACGTTGAAGTCGCCATCGGTGCAAAGGATAACGCGATTCACCCCGTTTTCGATACGATTGCTTTCTGCAATTTGGTATGCCAGTTGGATACCGGCCGCGCCATTGGTCGAACCGCCTGCGGAAAGTGAGTCGATGGCGCTATTGATTTTCTGAGTCTGAGCAGCGGAAGTTGACTGGAGTGCAACTCCGGAGGCTCCAGCATAAACTACCACGGCGATCCGATCGCGCTCGTCCAGTTCTTTGACGAGCAGCTTCATCGCTTGTTTGACGAGCGGCAACTTGTTGGGTTGCATCATCGAACCCGATACGTCAAGCAAGAAGACCAAGTTGCACGCGGGTCGCTCAGATTCTGGAAACGATTTCCCTTTCAATCCGATTTTAACCAACTGGTGATCCCGTTTCCAAGGGCAGACTGCAACTTCTGTATTCACAGAAAAAGGACGCTCGTCCTCCGGTTCCGGGTAGTTGTACGAAAAATAATTGATTAACTCTTCGATTCGTACAGCGCCCTTGGGTGGCAACTGTCCCTGGTTCAAGATCCGTCGCACGTTCGCATACGAAGCTGTGTCGACGTCGATTGAAAAAGTTGATTGCGGCTCCTCGAGCGTCCTCAAAAACTCATTTTCCGTGATTGAGTCATAGGCTTCAGTGTTAACCGCTTCGCTTAAATCCCCGACTGCGCTGTCTTTTACAGAAATTGAGGCCGTCGATGATTTCGAATTGTTCGCCTCGGAACTACATCCGCCAATACTCAACAACCCAACTATCCCTCCACAAAGTGCGAATAGCACGTAAGGATTTAATGTTCGAAACTGCAAGATGTTTTCTCCGCCGGAATGAACTGAATGGATTCGCCTAGAGATTTAGAGTCTTTAACCAGGTGAATTATTCCCACGGAACTGCAACTTCCGGCACCAGTGCGGCATCAGAAATTTAGACAGATTGCAATTTTGCAGCATTGAGTTCGTCAAATCCATCAAACCACTTCAATGCGAAAATCGAGATTGCGCAGCCGCAAGTCGCCGCGTGAGACGGTGACATTGAGTCGATCAGCTGAAACGACTTTGGTTCCGGCTTTTACAGTAACGCGGATACTATAGTCGCCGGTTTCAGCCACTGAACCAAAGCGATATTGGCCTCGCGTGTCCGTTGCAGTCGTATCGATTACTTCACCCACATCATTTAGTAATTCGACGGTCACCCCAGCCACACCTGTTGGCATGCCAGCACCCGCGCCGCCGCCGCGACGAACTGGATCGGTCGCTGTCGCCATGACAACTGCCCCACTAAAGGCAGTACGCATGTAAAACACATCCTCCTGCACGTTGGTAATCGTCGTGTTGCGCTTAAGGATGTCCGACAATCGTGTATTTCGAAGCAGTGTGAGGTCGCGGCCGCTGAAAATGTTCTCGTACCAGAATCGATCTCCGTCGCGCAATCGTTGGAATTGGTCGGCCACAATTGTCTGAACCAATTCACCTACTGAGCTACCTCGAACATGATCTTCAGCTAAGCCGCCAATCCACAAGTCAATGTTGTCGACGTCGCCATAGACGGCTTCCAGAGCCTGCTGTTGCTCCACATCGGAAGTGATGTCATCAAAACTGTCGACTGGGACTAGGCCGTAGGCGACCCGAGTTGCATTGTAGTCAGCCAAGCCGTGGTCGCGGCCGCGTTGGATATTGAGCGCTGCCAAATCGAGCGCTACGCCGCCTGGACCATCAATCAGGAAATTGCGCACGCCATCGACTACCTGTGTATCGACTTGCGCCGCATGGGCCGAGGCAGCGTACTTCAGTAAACCATCGATTCCTTCGGCCGACACCACTGCTGGATTGAAGAAGGCTTCGTCGAGGTCAAGGGCATCACGAAGCGGTTTGCCATCGTTGCCAATGAACTCGATATCATCCTGCAACAGACTGTGACCTAATCGAAACGCGGCCGTTGAAAACTCATTGGCCACCGAAGGATTGACGTTCGGTTTGTAGCCCGTGTAACGATCGACTGCGCCACGTCCTAAAAGGGCTGGCAACCATTCGTTGTAAGTGATCGATTGAATTTCAGCAATCACGATAGAACGAGCTTGCTGAAATACTTGTTCGTCCGTCGCTGCTGAACTGGCAGCAAGGATTTTACTCGCCCAGTAATTGTGCTCGCGAACCCACAACGTCTGCAATGCGGTCAGTTCAATGTTCTCGTTCGCTCGCACATCACCTGCCGAGAACATTCCGGAAGTGCTCAACGGCAGCAAATTTCCGCTACTTGTGTTCATCTTTCCGCCGGTGAAAGTGCGTAAGCTGTCCGCAGTCGCTTTGCTGGAACCATAAACCATCGAACCATCGATCCAGGCCGTGATTTGGTTTACTTGTTGACGCGGATTGGATGTCGAAATGCCAGTCGTGGCATCAAAGCGAGAGCGAGTAAAGGCTAGCGTCGCATCACCGGAACCATCGGGATCAACGACTACCAACTCGACAT
>JANNNN010000545.1:0-4435 GCA_031398555.1 Planctomycetia bacterium
CTCACTGATGAAGACAGACTCGAAAACGGGTTTTCTCTTGAGCATCAGTTCAGACTTCTGTCGGAGTACGAAGATTCAAATGGAATGCGATTCTGGATCCTTACGGAAGCTGATCGCTCAGTGACTACTGTTCTTCTACCCGAGGAATCTTAGTAGGCACCGAGCGGCCGCGGTTGTCAAAAAAAGTGGTTGTCTGCAAGCGTGCTTCCTGTCACCCCACGCTTGCCTTGTGTATCGCAAACTGCGTTACGTTCATTTATGTCCATCTGTGGAGGGTGACCACCAGGTGGATCGGATAGAACGATACTACAGTTTGCTTGATCGCGCAAGAGAAGGTTTTGGGGAGTCCAGTGTTCGAACATCAGTGTTCAGACTGGGCTCCCCTTTTTTACACATCAATTTGATGCGGAATTTTCCGCAAATCCGCCCAAACAAGAAAGTAACTGAAAGTAAAAACATGAGTCGCCCACCGTCCATACGATTCGCATGGGATTTGTCAAAGCCTCCATCTGGAGAAACGAGACCCGATCTGGATTGAGACATCAAGTAACCGTAAGCCGATTGTTCAAAAACGGAGACATGTGGCAAGAGTCAACTCGATTTGGTCGTGACGACTTGCCCCTCGTTTCGAAAGTCATGGAACTATCCCATGAGTGGATCTTTTTCCATAGTCATGAATGCGAGGAGGATGAGCAGTAATGGACCATCACAGTACGAACAGCGCGCCGGATGGCGTAAATAACAAACCGAGGCTTGCAAACGAGTTGATCTCGGCATCCCAATTAGCTGATCTCCTGAGCATCTCTGAAAGGACCCTGTATCGGCTCAAAAGTATCGGACAACTCCCATTGCCAATCGTGTTGGGTGGAAGCGTTCGCTGGCGGTTGACCGAGATCCGTGAGTGGATCGCTCAAGGTTGTCCCAAGCCTGCTAGCCACGAATAATGAGACTCGACTTCGACCTGAAATCGAGGGGCCAAGTTGCGTCGGTCTAATTGAAAGGAAGTCATGGCATCGGTATTCAAACTTGGTCGCGACAAAGGAAAGCGAAACGCCCACTGGTACTTCGAGTACTTTGACCATTTGGGCAAGAAGCGGATGAAGAAGGGCTTCACCGACAAGGGGCTAACGCAACAACTGGCCGCGAAACTCGAGTCCGAAAGTCGGCAGCGAAGCTTGGGACTAATTGATGTTGTCCAAGAAGAACAAGTGGTCAAAAAACAGGCAACGGTCACGCAACAACTATTGGACTATGAGACTGCGCTCAAATCGAAGGTGAATTCTGCCAAGCATGTGAAATTGACACTGACTCGGATTCGTAAAGTCGTCACGGGTTGTGAATTCAAAACGCTGGCGGATCTGAATGCTGATGAAGTCGAGACTTTCTTAACCGAGCTCAGGGAAGAGGATGATATCGGCTATCGAACTTACAACCACTACCTGCAAGCCATAGACGGATGGTGCAACTGGATGGTTGGTCGCAAACGACTGGATAGGAACCCAGTCTTAGGGATCCCACGGTTGAATGCGGGCTTGGACGTACGCCATCCACGCCGAGCGTTGACGGCCAACGAGTTTGGATTGCTTCTAAAGTCTGCTAGGGAAAGTGATGAGCTTGTTCAGTGCTACTCGGGTGAAGAGCGTGCGCGTATTTACACGCTCTCCTACATGACGGGACTGCGGAAGGGCGAAATCGCCAGCCTGCAGCCAAAGAGTTTTGATCTCGACGGAAAAACGCCGACTGTGACCATTGAAGCTGCATCCTCAAAACACCGCAAAAAGGACGTCCTGCCGTTGCATCTCGAACTGGTGCCGCTCATTCGCGAGTGGACCGCTGGTCTTAGCAAAAACGATCCGTTGTTTCCAAAGCTGGGAAATCGCAAGACTTGGCTGATGGTTAGAACGGATTTGGAGCGAATTGGGATCGCTTACAAAACTGATGATGGAATAGCTGACTTTCACGCGGCAGGACGACATACCCACATTACGGAGTTGCTCCGGAACGGGGCGACGGTGCCCGAGGCTCGTGAGTTGGCCCGGCACAGCGATGTTCGGATGACCATGAGATATACCCACATAACGCTCGAAGATCAGGCGCGGGCAATACAATCGCTACCTTTGCCAGTAACTGTTGAGAAGCCGGTATGTCAGGATGAGAAGCCTGTTTGTCAGGATATTGTCAGGAAACCCAGCGTCGCAGCATGTCATGAAGTGGCTGGCCGTGCTAGTCAATTGCCGCCAGGAAGGTGCGATGCACTCGGCGTAAACCCTTGCTTATGCGAGGGTTATGACGCCAAATGTCCGCGATCGTCGCCTGCTGGCGGCGAAAAAGAAAAATGGAGGCGGCGGGGATCGAACCCGCGTCCCGCGATGCTTCCATGAAAGCCTCTACGTGCGTAGCCAAAGGTTTGTTTCTCGCTCGTTCAGTCGCCTATTGGCGAGGCTACTTCACAAGCCAGCGGGGAGCTTTTTTAGTTCACTACGTGCCCTGCGCGGTAGCGAACGATCCGGAATTGCGACTGACATTCGGGCGCCTCCGGCGGGCCCCCTCAGTCAGGGTTGCCTAATTAGGCAGCCATTGCGAGATTTGCATCTGCAGTTAAATTTTTTAGTCAGCTATTTACGTGGCCAACTGACCAACCACGGCACGCCACCCTCACTTCTAGTCACCCGGTCGAATCCAATTCGCCCCCGTGATACTCACTCGAAACTACGACTCTCAAATTCGTCTGTCAATTCGACAGTCCTTCGGTAGTCCTGCACATTGTGGACCTAACCCATCACAAAAGCAAGGAGTTGTTTTCGGCTGTTCCGTTTTTTGACGAAACTAGCGACGCCACTGAATGGCAATTACCAAGTGTCTGCAGTTCCCAGGGGGTCGTCGAAAGCGGGAGAACGAGGCTATGCCGAGCAACTCTGGGCGAGTCAATCAGACTCGACACTGTACTTATGAACGCGAACTCTGGGCCCTGACTTGTTTCGAGCAACCGATGAAAGACCGCAGGTACCGTCAAGTCGCACGGAACGATGGAGACTTGCTCGGCGGAGCCTCGTTCTCCCGTTTCGTGCGGTGAGGCAACAGATTTTCGTTTTTTTCGGCGAAACCAGCCGGTCTGCGAACTTTTCACGGTGGTCGTTACCGGAGCCGAGGACCAGGTGCTGTCGAAGTTGGTCATCTGGACGTTGGTCATATGGGAAGCCCCTGAATGACAGCGTGGAGGCGTGAGTCGCCTGAATTCTTCAAATTCCGCGCTAATCGCTTTACTAAACCTCGCCAAAACCGTTATTATAGAGCCATCACCGTGCCCATCTATTAGTTATCAGGCAAGGCTTTAGACATGCTCGGAGTTCGACCATGAAACGCCAATCCGATCGTGAAAAAATGAATCACGATAGACCCCGGAAAAATCCTCGGCGTCCGCTGCGTCTAATCATCGAATCGCTCGAAGCGAGAAAGCTTTTGGCAGGATTGAATGTTTCGGTACTGGTTGATCAAGACGGTTCGCGTATTGCCGACGCAGCCGATACCGCCGCATCGCGTCGAGTCGTCTTCCTGGATTTGAATAAAAACGGCCAGCAAGATTCTTCCGACCCAGTTGCGTTTACAAATGATCGAGGAATCGCCAGCTTTGTAGAACTCACCCCTGGTGATTATGCCGTTGGAATTGCTGGAGGGAGTTCACGTCAATCGCAGACTTTCCCTGTGGGAGTGGACGAGTTGGCGACTAGCGTTGGGGCTGCGGCGAAGACTCTCATTGCTTCCGATGATTTGTCGCAGGTTTGGGCTTTTGATGGCGATGGGAAAGGTCAATCTATTTCTGTCTCCTCACGGACCTCAAGGATTAGCTTGGGGGGCGAAATCGTTTCTTCTATAAATGTGGGCGTCGACGCCTGGGTTATTGTTCAGTCAGGTAGTGGTCTTAGTGGTACAAGGCTGGTTCAGCTCAATCTCGCGACTGGCCATCGGACTTCCACCGAAGTTCGCGGCTTGAACGGTCGAGTTATTGAGAAGCTCGTTAAGTCAGGAACGGAAGTAGTCGCTCAACTAAGCGGTCCGCACGGAACTGAGCTCGCCAAAATCTCTGTGGTGGGCAGAATACCGACGATTGGCCTTTCGGCTGCCTTCCCGAATCTGGTTGCAGTAGCGGGTGCCCCCAATCAGTTGGCGATTATTGAGAATCAGTCGGATGCTACTTCGGGGACGCCTACAATTCAGTCGCAGCCGCTGTCGAAAAAACTGTCGGTGCTCGAGCTGAGAGATTTTTCGGTACACGCGACTACACTTCTTCCGCAATCAGCGAATGAGCTTGCCGTTAGTGCTGATGGTCGACTCATATTGGCCGCGCTGTCGACTGGCGGCGTGCTGGTTCTTAACAATGATGTGAAGCTGAGCGCGATTGCAAAATTGGCGGAAGCCAGTAGTCCTCTTTTGACAC
>JANNNN010000554.1:0-8515 GCA_031398555.1 Planctomycetia bacterium
CTCTGAGGCAGTGGAAGCAGTATGATCCAGGACTTTCCGGCTGATCGGTCTTAACCCTTGTAACGAAAAAGAAAAACAAACGGACGGGACAAATGGTCCCATCCTACGTACAATACCACAAATTCACACCCTATCCGCCAAAGTAGTGCAGGGAAACACTAGAGTTCGCGCGCACCTATATCGCGGCCCACGCTACTTTCGCAAAGCGAAAGGCGACACTCGCGCTAACTATCGTGCTCCTTCTCTTCAGCACCCAGTTCCGTGGGACTGGGTTGCCAGCGAGCGAAACTGTAGGTCAGCAGCCAGACATAAAGCACGCTGGTAAGGAGTACCGCTACAGAAGCGCCGCCGAGGTAACTCGTTAGCGTTGGACCAAAAAGGCTGATAGCTAATACCGCACCGACAGTCCCGCCAACGATCGCGGGCAACAGCATCATAAAGAAAATCCAAACGCTTGCCATCGCGCGACCTGCAGCGAGCGCATCACGCTGCTGCAGCGCTCGCGGCTTGATGATATTCCAAGCTCCAAGCAAGTTAATATTTGCAGTGAGCACCCAGCCGACTGGAATCAAGGCAAGGGACACTTGAAGGACGTCAATGGCTGAGCTGGGAAGCAAGAATAGAAATAACACCATAACTAAGAGGTGCATCAGAGCCAGTGGAATGAGCGGGCCAGCTAGCTGGCCAATGACAATTGCCCAGTTGGAGACTGGCAATGATTTCAGCATCGCACGTTGAGCGGGCGGGCCGAGAAATCCAACTGGCAATTGCAGCAACAATAGGAAGTCGGCGTAAGCATTCAATCCAAACATCCACAACACGCCACTCCAGCCTTGCAATTGTTGACGGTCGACGGTCATGGGTACGACGATCACCACGCTGACGATGGCGACCGTAAATGCAAGGAAACGTGGCAAGATGCGAATCGAATGCAGCATTTGCATCCAGGCAATTGGACCGATTCCGAACAGGTGAGCAAACTGCGGTAAAGTTATGCGGCGTGTCCAACCACTGCTGCCGGTGCTTCCGCTTCGCAGTGAACTTTGTCGACGCGCGACGGACAAATCGGTTCTTGCCGTACTCGCTTCAAAATAGTCGCCACCCAGAAAGTAAATCAAGCCGACCAGCGCTGCGACGATTAAAAATCTAGCGGGCAGCATCAAGACAGTCATTGGCCAGAATTCGTTGTTTGTCAAAGGGGCGAACATCCAAGCGATCGGCGGCAAGACAAACTGACCGAGAGGAGTCTGCAAAGAAGCGGCGGCAATGTTTGGCACAGTCACTTCTTCGCCGCTGCCACGAATCAATTGCATCGACTGCATAATGATCATCACCAAAATCGCCAGAGCAACGACTGTTCCAAATCGACGCAGCCGATGAATGATGGGATTGTGAATGCGGCGTGAGGAAAGTGAAACAACCATGCCCACCAACAGTGATACGGAGATGAGAAGCCACAGGCCGATCAGCGCTGACGGAAAGCTGCGCATGAAGGCCATGCTGAGCAACGCGAGCACGATCGCGCTAACGGCGCCTCGATAGGCAAGTCGAACTAAGTTTAAAGTGATAATGTCGCGATTGGGAAACGGACCGGCGACAATAAAGTGGATCTCGGCGGGCCGCATCACCAAACCGCGATCGGCGGATGATGTCAACCAAGTCGTAATCAAATACAGAGCGGCCCAAAATGGCATGGCACTGCCGAAACGACCGCCGGCGCCGCTTTCGGACAAGTTGCTTTGCGATCCGCCGAACAGTTGTGAGGCAACAAACAATCCGATGAACACGAGCATAAGTAGCAACAAGAGCAGCTTGCGCCAACTATGGCGAACTTGGAACAGAGCGCGAAACGAGCCGCGAATATCGAACCACAACAGTTTCCAAAGGGCCGGGTGCATCACTGTTCGGACTCACCGGTAACTCGGAAGAAGACCTCTTCCAACGAGCTCGTTTCGCCAAACTTCTCGCGAGCTTCAGCTAAAGAACCGGAGAATAAACACTTGCCCTGCCGCAGGATTACCAAGTGCCCGCAAATGTCTTCGACCAGCGCGAGCAGGTGGCTGCTTACTAGAACCGTCGCACCTTGTTCGACACGTTCGACCATCGTGCGCTTCAGCAAGCGAATTGCAGAGGGGTCCAAGCCGGTTAGTGGTTCGTCGAAGAAAAGGACTTGAGGTGAATGCAAGTAGGCGCACGCAATGGCAACTTTTTGACGCATTCCACGCGATAGTTCGCTGGCCTGGGCGTCACGTTTGGTATCAAGATTGAGTTGTTTGAGCAAGGCTTCGGCCGTGGGCTGGAATTCGGTGACTGAATAAGCAGAAGCGATGAACTGCAGATGCTCCCAGACCGTTAACGTTTCAAACAGAGGAGGGTCATCGGGTACGTAGGCAATGCGTTGTTTGACCTTCAGCGGTTCTGCTTGGACGTCAAAACCTGCGACATTTAGTTTTCCTGATGTTGGTCGCAAGATGCCGCAAAGTGCCCGCATGGTCGTGGTTTTGCCCGCGCCGTTGGGGCCAATCAGAGCCCCGATTGTGCCCGCCGGAAGCGTAAACGAAATGCCATCCGCCGCGACGACCGACGCATATTCTTTTCGGAAGTCGACAACTTCGATCATGCAGCCGGGCTCGTTTCGAGTGAGAACAAAATTTAAATAGTTTGTTTAGCGACTAGATTGAAACAGAGATTGTACCGTGTGCCAAGCGTAGCTGGTTTCGTAAGAAACCGGACGAATTGATAGGTCGCTCAAAAGACCCGTATTCTTACGAAATCAGCTACACACTCAAAACTCCGGTTTCTTACGAAACCAGCTACAGGTCCTGTGGCTGAACTAGATCGATTTTAAAGTAACCGGCTTTGGTCGAGAGCCGCAGGCCGCCGGGCAGGTTCATACTAGCTTGCCACTTCTTCGAAATTTCGTTCGAGAGCGCGAGGCCGCGAATCTGCAACCAATGGCGGCGAGTCATGGGTTGTAGACTCCATTGATTTTGTTTCCAGCGCGACTCCAAGGCCAACTGGACCACGGGCCAAGGCGTACTTTGAAGTGCCGCAATCGGAAAGATTAGCTCGCGTCCGGGAGTGCCCTTGGCACCGAAAGTGTCCAGCCAGTGCTCGGCGTAGTACCGCAACGCTTGGGTGGCTTCTTCGGCAATCTCAGAAAAGTCGTGCAAGTGCTGCTGGAGTTGGTCACCGTACTCGGAACTCATTAGCGGCAGCAGTTTGTGCCGGATGAAATTCCGTTTGTAGGTTGTATTCAGATTGCTAGAGTCGGTGCGATATTCCTGAGCGATCTCAGTTAGATAATGGATAACCTGCGAGCGCGTGCAGCTTAGCAGCGGACGAGCTAACACGAGATCTTGGTCCAAGCCTCGAAAACGTGTGGGCGAAGCAACTCCATTCAAGCCGGTTCCGCGACATAAGTTGTGCAGCATCGTTTCGACCCGATCGCTGGCGGTATGAGCCGTGACGACGTAACGAGCTCCAAGCGTGTAGGCTGTTTTCGTAAGAAAAAAATAGCGGGCATCGCGGGCCGCTTGTTCTGTTCGTGGGGCGACAGTTTCGGTCAAGTCGTTAGCCCGAACACGAACCAGCGACACACACAATTGTCTACACAGCTCACTGACGAACTGCTCATCACCGTCGCTTTCTTGGCCGCGCCACTGGTGATTGAAATGGGCAACGTGAATCCATTCGCGACGATCGGCGAGGTTCACCATTGCTCGCAGGAGAGCCACGCTGTCGGCACCGCCGCTGACTGCGATCAGAATGCGAGTTTGCGACCAGGACGATGGAGGCCATACGTCGAGTAGCGACTGTTCGAGGGGCTGCAACATAAAAAACGCTTGGGGGCCACCAGTCTACGTACACAAGTACAGTGAAGTCTTTTTTTTTCGCCCAGAGAAGCTCGGCAGGAGCCTCCTACTCCCGTTGTCAATGACGACCAGCTCATGGACAGACATACTCCAATTGCGCGAAGTAAAAACGAAATAGGACCGGCAGGATTCGAACCTGCAACCAAGGGATTATGCTTACCACTACAGTTTTCACTGCCCCTTTCGAGTTTGTGGTCTGGACCATACCTTCACTTTACGTGTCTGCCGTCTGGTCTCTACACCTTCCGCTGCAAAACATGGCTAAAGCCTGCTTTGCGGCGGCTTGGCTCGGGATTGGCTTAACGTTTTCACGTTTTTTAGCTTTCCCCGAGTTTGACAGATTCTACTGTCACCCTCCCTGAGGAAGGCGGCAGCAACCCATATAAGACTACCCTGCAATGAAGTTTAGGTAGTCTTGCTTAAGTCCCCTGCTCTAACCGCTGAGCTACGGTCCCGTCAGCCAAGGCTTGCAATAAATATTGCTAGCCACAACCAAATTGAGACTCCATTTTCCTCGCAAATCGCTGTCCATGCAATCGGTAGCCAGCAATTTGTCGCGCCAAAATCGGATACCTCTCAGATCTCGCTTTATCGAAGACTCCGATTATGCCGATAGTGAGGTGTAAGAAGGGTCCATTTTCGGCAGATTTATCGGGAACGTTCATCTGGGGAGCAGACAAATGCTGGTTCAAACGACGCGATTCGGTCAGATCGACGCGCAACAAGAGCAAGTGATCGTGTTCCCACAAGGCCTTATTGGATTCGAAGCCTGCCGCCACTGGCTGATTGTTCCCGATCCGCAGAATAGCGATGTGGCTTGGTTGCAATCGCTGTCTCAGATGCAAGTTGCATTGCCGATGGTCAGTCCCCGGAAGTTCGCGCCGGACTATCGCGTGACCATTCCCCGTCGTCAATTGTCGCTTCTGAACCTTCGCAGTTCGGATCGCGTCTACGTCATGGCGGTCGTCAGCAAGTCGGGAAAAACGTTAACGGCGAACCTTCGGAGTCCGGTTGTGATCAACTTAACCAAGTGCATCGCTGTTCAAGTCATCACTTCGGATTCGCAGCCGCTCGCATTGCCACTGAGCCTTACCAACTTGCCTGCATTGCGAATGGCTGCGTAGAAAAAGCTGGATGTAACTGGAATTCTCGCCAATCCGGATTCTCACCAATCCAGCTGCCGGATTCTAACAGTCTTTACCCGAACTAATCAGCATGCTCGCGCCAACAGGAAAGAGAGCGAGCAGGGTCATTGACTGCAAAGCCTTGGGACGATAGTGCTTTCGACGGTGTGGAGTTGCTCTCGACACGGTTCGTTTAGACGACCAAAAATCGGCTATTCGAGCGTGGAAGGATTCAGCGACCTCCGCTTCCGCATTGTCGATGGTAACCCCGTCGCGTTCATAGCAGGACCAAAGGACTGTTGGGCCCGACATACGACTGGAATAGAAGGAGCTTTTCATGCTGGTGCTGTCGCGACACAGAGACGAGAGCATCATGATCGGGGATGACGTCGTCATCACCATCGTCGATATTCGAGGTGATAAGGTTCGCTTGGGGATAGAAGCGCCACAGGATATCCCCGTACACCGTCAAGAAGTGTACGAAGCGATTAAACGTGAAAATCAGAAAGCTGGGCACATCCAGCCGGAAGAAACACGATCACTTGGAAATCGTCAGCGATAACCACCGATCTTGGTGAACAACATTGCAGATACTTCGCGAGGAAGAGTGCTTGGGCACTCTTCCTCGTTTTTTTTGACTTCGAACAGTATGAAGCTGGGAGGACTGCAGAAAAACTATGGGCTGCAACGGTTATTCCGGCTAGAGCGTTCGGATGACCCAAACGCCCACTACTTTTCACTGAAATTCACATTCTGTTCAAACCACGCTGCGCAAATTTCGATGCTAGTGTTAAGTCGAGCTGGACGGTGGAAGCACCTTACTGCTTGAAATACCGAATTATGTCGTTGTTGCCCCCGACAAGTAGTTTCGGACTTGAAAACGCCAAGGCAGGGTTTGGCGAGCTGACTCCAACCAGTTTAGTGACAACGCTAAGCGGGCCAGCTCACCAGCAGCCTTGAAACGCGTATTTACGTCTTTCTTGACCTGATCCTTGGGAGCAATGCACAAATGACTCGAATTAACACAAACGTAAGTTCTCTCGTTGCCCAAAACCGTTTGACCAAAACGAACAACGACCTGCAAACTACGCTCACCCGCTTGAGCACAGGTTTGCGGATCAACAGCGGTAAGGACGATCCTGCAGGTTTGATTGCAAGCGAAGCTCTTCGCAGCGATATCACCAGCATTAACAAAGCGATCTCCAACACTCAGCGGGCAACCCAGATCATTGCCACCGCTGACAGCGCACTGGGCCAAGTAAGCTCGCTGCTCAACGACGTTCGCGGACTAGTAACCGAAGCGGCTAACAAAGGCGCATTGAGCGACGACGAAATTGCGGCTAATCAGCTGCAAGTTGACAGCTCGCTCGAAGCCATCAATCGTATTGCCCAAACCACAACATTCCAAGGCCGCCGCTTACTAGATGGTAGCCTCGATTTCGTTACTAAAGCAGGTGCTGGTTTCGGTACCGTTGCTGATTTGCAAATTGATCAAGCCAACCTTGGTGCAGCTGGTAGTGTAGCTGTTAATGTGAACATCACCGCTGCCGCCAAAACTGCTGAAGTAACTAGCACTGGTATTCCGGCCTCAGCGGCTGCAACCTACTCAACGGGTAAAGTCGCGGTCGGTACCGGAACTGCTAATGCACCTGCAACATTGCAACTCGACCTATCCGATTCTTATAATGTCGGTGCCGAGGCATCAGGAACGATTGACTTCACGAATGCTTATGTACCGGGCGGGACAGTCGCGGGAACGACTACGGCGATTACACTTGGAAGCGGCACCAGCTTCGATATTACCGCAGTTCTGGGCGGAGCCGCTGACGGGACGAAGGGTAATGCCACTAAGATCAACATTACGGCAGGTGCGGGTACAACCACAGCAGCTTACAACTCCGGTACGAATACGATCAACATCGCTTTAAAGAACGGCGATGCTTACGCTGACCTAGCAACCGCGTTCGCTTCGATCAGCGCCGATTTTACGATCGCGGATAACAGCAGTGCTGGTACCTTTGTTGCTGGCGACGGAGTTGGCTTGCTCACCGGCAAGTTCTCGGGTGGTTTAGATACGACAACTCCTGGTAGCTTTAAACTGGCTGCTAAGGACGGAGCGATCACCGACGGTACGGTAGGCAATAATACCGACATTGTATTCACATCCGGCGCTTCAACGGCTGCCGCGTATGACCAAGGAACGAACAAACTAACCGTTACAGTAGCGGCGGGTGAAACTGTCGCCAATATTGCAGCCGCAATCACCAGTGGTGCTGGCAGCTATTTTGAGACATCCAATGTGACCGGTGGTAGTTCGATCTTCTCGGCAAGCGATTTGACATCTTTGAATAGTGAGGCGCTAACCCTCGGTAGTAACACAACGGCTGCTAGTCAGATCAAGCTGGTCGCAAAGCAGAACGGTCCAGCCGACGGTACCAAGGCAAACAGCACAGCGATCGAATTTGTCGCCGCAGCTGTTGGCGTGACGACCACAACCGCTGCCTACAATACGGCCAACAACAAGATCACTTTCACTGTTGGTGCGGGAGCAACGATTCAGAACATTCTCGACTCAGTCGATACTGATCTGTCTGCATCATTCTTGAAAACAGGAACACCGCTGAATGCTAACGCAAAATTTAGCTCGACGGAACTTGGAGCCGCAACAGTAAGCGGTACCAGCAGTGCTGCTTTAAGCGTCGCTACCGCTGGCACAAGTGGTCTGGACGAAATCACGATCACCGCTAAAAACGGTTCGCCCGATTTCAACAAGAGCATCTCGTTTGCCACGAATAACTCAGTTGCAGCTGGAGCGGCCACGGCAGCACTGGATGGCTCGGGCAATATTGTTATCACCACCAATACAACCGGCAAGGTATCCTTTGCAACTATCCGAAACGCTATAAACGACTCCAGTGATGTAGGCGCGTCGTATACGGCATCGATTTCTGCTACAAATGGTGACGGAAACTTCGATATTGGTACGGATACACCTACTCTCACAGCTCTAACCGGCGGAGCGTCCAGTGGTGGGTTGAATGCAGATCTCGTTATTCAGTTGACAGGTTCAACCGGTTCGGAAGTATTCCAGTTTCAAAAAGGTGCAACCCTTGACAGTGTCATCCAGTCCATAAATTTGGTTAAAGATGCCACAGGAATTCAAGCTGTCAATGATTCGAACAACTTAAAGCTAACTAGCACTACCTATGGGTCCAAGAGCCTAGCTTCGGTCGAAGTCATCAGCGAAGGCGTCGGCGGAACTTTCAAGTCGGGGTTGTCGACCGCTCGTTCGACAGGTACTGACATCCAAGCCACCGTCAATGGTTACAAAGCAAATGGCGATGGAAATACACTGTCCCTTAACACCTCGACACTCGACCTCAAACTGACCGTTGCTGCAGGCTCAAGCACTGCTGTAAACTTCGATATCACTGGCGGTGGTGCTCTGTTCCAACTCGGTTCGGATGTGGTCAGCAACCAGCAAGCTCGTTTGGGTGTTGGAAGCCTAAACACAGC
>JANNNN010000563.1:0-13739 GCA_031398555.1 Planctomycetia bacterium
CTCTGAGCTCATGTTGCCGACTTTTAGTAACTTGTCGCCAGGCAATACGCCAGCCTCCCAAGCCGGTCCGCCGCCAACGACATCGCCAATTACCGTGGGTGTGTAAGGGACGCCGTACCGATAGGCAACGCCCGCCATGATGACAGCGAAAATCAGATTCATTACCACGCCTGCCGAGATGATGATCATTCGCTGCCAAACGGGCTTGGCAGGGTAGCTGCGAGGATCGAGCGGTGCGTCAGCGCCTTCGCCCAAACGAGTCCGCTCGGCCTCTTCTTCGGCTTTGCGCGGATCATCGTCCTGACCTAGCATCTTGACATATCCGCCAAGTGGAATGATGCCGATGCCGTATTCAGTCTCGCCCCATTGAAACTTCCCAAGCGTACTTGGCAGTTTGATAGGCCCGATCGACATGGGCACATCGAAGCCTATGTAAAACTTATCACAGCGAACGCCAAATGTTTTCGCAGCCAAAAAGTGCCCAAGTTCGTGAACAAAAATCACGAATCCTAAACCTAGTGCGACTTGAAAAATGCCCCACAAAGTGGTCATCAAACCCGACAATCGCGAGGGCTCCGAGGCCGCCAATGGCAGGAAATCCAAACAAAGAAAACTCAAACTATCGATAAACAGCGTGCCCACTGGCCAATCTCCTCTCGCGCCCAACGATCGAGTCGCATTAGTTCTTCGAGCGACGCGCTTGGATCAAAGTGATGTTCTTCAAGAACTTTGCGGCAGCCCGCCACAATGTCCGTAAAGCGAATTTTACCTTGCAAAAACAATTCTACTGCAGCCTCGTTGGCTGCGTTGACGACCGCGCCGCAACTTCCGCCACGCTCCGCCACTTCCCAACCCAAACGCAACGCTGGAAAGCGATCCAAATCGACCGGCTCCCAATCCAACCGCTGAGTTTGCGTCCAATCCATTTTAGGGCAAGGACAGGTAGTTCGGTCAGGGTAGGTAAGGGCATATTGGATCGGAAGCCGCATATCGGGTGGACTCATCTGAGCCACGACCGACCCGTCTACGAATTCCACCATCGAATGAATGATCGATTGCGGATGAATAACCACTTGGATTCGGTCAGCCGGAATGTCGAACAGCCACCTTGCCTCGATGACTTCCAGGGCTTTATTCATCATTGTGGCCGAATCGATTGTGATTTTTCGCCCCATTTGCCAAGTCGGGTGAGCCAGAGCGTCCGTCACCGAAGCCGCCTGCAGCCGATCCTTGGTCCAAGTTCGAAACGGCCCGCCGCTCGCCGTAAGGACAATTCGCTTGACTTGTTCGGCATTTCCAGCGTGAATTGCTTGGAAAATTGCACTGTGCTCGCTGTCGACCGGGATCAGTTCGCCACCGCTTTTGCGCAACGCTTCGGTCACAATTCCGCCCGCTACCACCAGAGCTTCTTTGTTAGCTAGAGCCAGCCGCTTCCCCGCTTGGGCCGCCGCCACGGTGCTCATTAGCCCCGCCGACCCAACCACTGCCGCCACCACAATACCCACTTCGGGGCAAGTCGCCAATTCTACCAGCGAGTCAGGCCCAGTTAAAACTTCCGTACCAGCCGGCAAGTCACTGAAGTCGAATTTCGCCGCCGCTTCGACACAAGTAGCCGCGACAAACCGCGGTCGATACAACTGTGCGGCCTGCACAGCTTCGGCAAGTTGCTTGTGAGCCGACAGGCCAATAACTTGCCAGTCTTTCCCCAGCGATCGCATCACATCGAGGGTACCGGTCCCAATGCTGCCTGTCGCTCCAAGGATTGCAACAGACTTTTTCAGTTTGGGATCGAGCACAGGTGTTTTCCGGAATCGTTGGAATAAGCGTGATGTCACCCGCAGATTCTAAGTTCCAGGTCCCAGCCAAGTCAACTTGACTGCGAAATCAACAAAACTCGGGTCTTGGTTGACGAGCCCCATAGGCCGAGGCAGACCGCCCCGAGAAATTGCAATCTAGGTCAAGCTTCCGGCGTCCCAATCGACACAGCCGGACCAGGCGTCAACCTTTGGCCACTCAGGCAACTTTCCCCAACCAGAAAACCAGTGGCGGGACAGCAAGGTCGGAAGTGCGATGTACATTTCCTCAACGAAATCGGAAGCTTGGCTAACTCTAGACGAAAACGCAGAAAAGACTCGCCAAACACCCGAACCAGTGACATTTCAACCCAGTTGCCTTGAGGAAATAGTTATGCCAAAGTCCAGCAAAATCGGTGACAGCGAAGTTCAAATGGATCGTCGCTTCAAGGCTCGTCGTACTGAGAACATTGTTACCGAAATCGCTGCCGCTATCCCTGAAGAGGCTCCTCCTCGCCGCAAGAAACAGCGTCGCCGTCAAATTGATCCAACGACCTGCGAACGCGAATATAGCGACGATGAAGTATTGTTCATGCATGCCCTGGATGCCTACAAACGATCCAGTGGTCGCATGTTCCCAACATGTAGCGAAATTCTTGAAGTGGTCTGCAGCTTGGGTTACACGAAGCTAACGCAGGAAGAGCGAACACTGCTGGAAATTCACGGACTGAGCGCTGAAACAGTTTGTACATCAAACAATACCGACACGGCTGAGATCGAATAGTCTTTGGCATGTTGAGTCGACAGCCCAAAAAAATCCCTAACAGCCGGCATTTAATGCTGGCTGTTTCGCACTGAGGGTTTCTACTAAAACGCTAATCCGGTCCTCGTCACGCGTGACGCAGTCGAAGCCCTGGACTATCTATTTGGATCTGGACCCTCAAGTCCGTTCCCGTTGGATGCAGCACAATCTAACTGTTGTCGCCGTCAAACAAGTTGCCCAGGCCACCCAAGAGCGATCCCTCCTCGCGACTTCCACCTCGCTGAGGAGCGGCGGCAAGCATCCGTCCAGCCATCCGCGAGAACGGAAGCGATTGCATCCAGATGTGCCCAGGGCCGGTCACGTTAGCAAAGAATAGACCTTCACCGCCCAGGAGCATCGTCTTGATACCACCCGCTTTTTGAATATCAAAGCCGACCGTCGAAGTCATCGCTACCAAGCAGCCAGTATCGACTTGAATCGATTCACCGGACTTCAACTCCTGTTCGCGGATCGTACCACCGGCGTGAATGAAAATCAGACCATCGCCTTCAAGTTTTTGCATGATGAAACCTTCACCGCCAAACAAGCCGGTGAGAATTTTCTTTTGGAAGAAAATGCCGATCTGCACCCCTTTGGCCGCGCACAGAAAACTGTCCTTCTGACAGATAATGCGACCGCCGAAATTCGATAAGTGCAAAGGAATAATCGTACCCGGATAAGGGGCTGCAAACCCCACTTTGGCTTTGCCCGAAGGTCCACCGTGCGTGAAGACAGTGATGAACAGGCTCTCGCCAGTGAGCAGGCGTTTGCCCGCGCCGACGAGTTTATCGAAAAATCCGCCAGACTGCTGCTTGGACCCATCGCCGAAAATCGTGTCCATACGGATCACGGACTCTTTGAACATCATCGCGCCCGCTTCGGCCACGGCGCTCTCGCCCGGATCCAGTTCGATCTCGACATACTGCATGTCTTCGCCAAAGATCTTGTAGTCGATCTCGTCGGCATTTCGCGAGCGCGGAGCGGGCGGCGTCATCGGAGTTGTCGAAACGTCCAGCAATTCGCTCGACTGACTGATCGGCAACCATTCTGCATAACCCTGCCGCCAGCAGAGTCCGCTGCGATTTTGCGCGCACTGAGCGCGAGCCGCCGCGATATCGAGCGGACCTGTTTGTTTCCCATCGTAACTCAGATACCACTGGTGCATAACAAGTCTCTTTCGTGAATCAAAACGCTGGTAGACAGAATCGAATGCCAACTGTCCATCACGATAAAAGACCGAGCGGACTCAAACAAGGCCAAAGAAGATTTGCAAATAGGCGCGACAATTACTGCCCGGTGAAGAAAATGCCCGGCAATGAGCAATTAGAATTGGCTACGAAACTCTTGAAACACCAGCCAAGATTTGGCAATCGGTAGCGCCCGCGAGAAACCAATAATGTAGATTCAATGCTGAATGGCACGCGGAGGCTGGCAGCTTCCCGCACGATTTTCTTAAAGTGAGCAAAATGTCCGATGTGATGACTTGGATCGCTGCTGGTAGGCGCAGACCACGCGTTGTTGTGCTGGCGTCCGTAAACCGACCCCGAGTTCGCGCCGACCTGGACCGCATCCAACGCATCTTGAGCGCATCGGCAGAGATCGTCGCCATCGATGAAGATCAGTCTTATGAATTCGATGAATCCTCAGCCGATCTTGTGGTAGTCCTCGGCGGCGACGGTTCCATCCTGTCAGCCGCCCGGCGAATGGGGCTACACCAACGGCCGGTCATTGGCGTGAACCTCGGACGGCTCGGATTCTTGGCGGCCCTCAAGGAACATCAGCTCGAAGAGATCTGGCCAGATATTTGTGCTGGACATTGCGAAATCGATTCGCACGTCATGCTAAAGTGCTCGGTATGGCGCGATGGCAAGTTAATTCAGTTGCAGAACGGTGCGGACCACGTGCTAGCATTGAATGAAGCCGCCATTCTCGGCGGCCCTCCCTACTCGATGCTTCAGATCGATCTTTACGTGGATCGAGAATTGGCTTCTACTTACAGTTGCGATGGCCTGATAATCAGCACACCCGTCGGTTCGACCGCACATAACTTGTCCGCTGGCGGACCAATTTTGAATCGTCGTTTGGATGCGGTGGTGATCAGCCCCATTAGTCCCCACACGTTAACCATGCGGCCAGTCGTCGATGCCGCCAATCGACTTTTCGAAATGTGCGTGATGCAAGGACATGAAACGGTTTCAGCCTTGGCCGATGGTCGAGTGCTATTCAATTTGTTGGAGGGTGATTGTTACCGTTTGGAAAAGGCGCCCGTGGCATTCCAAATGATTGCGATTCCGGGAAAGAGCGAATACTTGGCACTGCGTGAAAAACTCGGGTGGGGCGGAAATCCTCGCGAAAATAAACACTAATGGAGCGTCAAACTTAAGTTTAGAGTATTGAAGAAGGTAATTTAGAGTATTGAAGAAGGTAAACCGAAGTAAACTTCGATTGCACTGGCGGAGCCAGTGGCACACGAAATCCTCAAAAACTTGAACCAAAAAAATTTAGTTTGGACGCTCTACTAAGTAGGCTTTAATTTACACTTTACTAACCATGGCATGGAGGCCTGAGATGATTGCTCGTTCACTCTTAACACTACTAGCGGCACTGCTCGTAAGCGCACCCCAAATTGCACTAGCTCAATCGACTTCAACTACTCTAAAAGCGCCGCTAAAGCCGCAAGCTGCAGACGCAAGACACTCGCTCAAGTACAAACTTCGTGCCGGCGAATCGCTCTACAGCAAAGTGATTCACTTCGCTGAAACTCGGACCAAGATGTCCGACCACGAAGAGTCGAGTTCGTCGCGGACCACCAGTGAAAAAGTTTGGGAAGTAAAATCGGTCGATGCCAAAGGCGATATGACTTTCGAATATCGCATTCTGTCGGTCGATCTAGCGCAACGAGTCGGCGAAAAAAATGAAATTAAGTACAGCAGTGAAACCGACACCACCGCTCCAGACATGTTCAAGAAAGTTGCGGAAACGGTTAATAAGCCGCTGGGTTTGATTACCATCAACCCTCGGGGACAAGTCACCAATCGTGACAAGGACACCAAGAATCCTCAGCTGGGCATGGGCGAGTTGACCATTCCATTGCCTGAAGAACCGATCGCCGTCGGGGCAGAGTGGAGCGTTCCGCGCGAGATGCGAGTCAAGCTGGAGGATGGTTCACAAAAGACGATCAAAGTTCGCGAACTCTACACACTTGAAAAAGTCTCAGCCGGTGTAGCGACCATCCGCATCGAGTCGCAACCGCTGACGCCTGTTAACGACCCCGCCGTCGAGTCGCAATTGATTCAGCAGTTGAGCAAGGGACAAATCAAGTTTGATATCGACCGTGGCCGCATGCTCAGCAAACAACTCGAATGGAGCGAAGAAGCTATTGGATTCCGGGGCGACAATACTTCGCTGAAGTATGATGCAAAGTTCACCGAAGAACTGCTAACCACAGTGCCCAAGACCGCCGCCAATCGCCCCAAATCGCTGGTTGAATAACCGCTGTCGCCAAGCCTAATACTCACCACTCACATCACTTATATAATCCCCCTTGCTCCGATAATTCCCATGAGTGCCGCCTTACCAACCATGGTTCCTATGCACTTCGAGGATCCATTGGTCGCCATTCCCACTATTCGAATTTAAGTGGTATTCGCGATCCGTTTTGGCAGCTAGAATTACGGATGCCAAATCGATCTTCAGCCCACCTTAATTCCAACGTGAGACAACTCATGACCCAGCTTCCCACGATCCAGCCTCTCATGACCAATTCGTCCCGCCGCGCCTTCATGAAGACCGCTGCCGCAACGGGCGCCGCCGCAACTTTGCTGCAGCGAAGCGTACATGCTCAAGGCGATTCGACGTTGCGCGTTGGTTTGGTCGGCTGCGGAGGACGTGGAAGCGGTGCGGCAGAAAACGTGATGGCAGCTGACAAGTATGCCAAGATCGTCGCGCTCGCTGACTTGTTCGATGATCGCTTGAACCAATGCCGCCAAACGCTCGGTCGAAAGAACGAAAAATATCCAGGACAGTTTTCCGTCGATGACGATCACTGCTTCGTCGGCATGAATGCCTACCAGCAGTTGATCGATAACGCGAACGTCGATGTTGTTTGCCTCTGCTCACCGCCCCACTTCCGCGCCATGCAACTCGAAGCGGCCATCAAAGCCGGTAAGCATGTGTTCTGCGAAAAACCAGTAGCCGTCGATCCAACCGGCGTTCGCAAGGTTCTGGAAATTGCCAAACAAGCCGAAGCGAAAAAACTGAATATCGTCTCGGGACTCTGCTGGCGCTATGACACGGGCATCAAAGCAACCATCGAGCGAATTAAAGATGGTGCGATTGGCGATATCGTTGCGACTCAGGAAGACTATCTGACAGGAACCCTTTGGCAGCGTACCCGCGCTCCCGAGTGGACTGACATGGAATACCAGATGCGCAACTGGCTCTACTACCGTTGGCTCTCAGGTGACCACATTGTCGAACAGTTCATTCATAGCCTCGACAAGTCGATGTGGTTGCACGACGATATACCGCCTGTTTCCGCGTATGGACTAGGCGGACGTCAAGTTCGCACCGAGCCTGAGTTCGGCGACGTCTACGATCATTTTTCCATCGTCTACGAATGGGCCGATGGTACAAAGACCTTTGCACATACTCGTCAGATGTCCGACTGCTATGGCCAAACCGAAGACTTTATTCTTGGAACAAAAGGGTCAGCAAAAGTTATTGCCCACGAAATCAATGGCCACGCCGGAAAATGGAAATTCGAAGAAAAGAAAGAGAGCATGTATGACCTTGAGCATAAAGCATTGTTCTCGGCGATTCGCGAGGGCCGCGTCATCAACAACGGCAAATACATGAGCTACAGCACGCTGATGGCCATCATGGGCCGCGAAGCCTGTTACTCGGGCAAAGTGATCAAGTGGGACGAGCTGATGGATTCACCGCTCGATCTCTCACCGCACACCTACGCATTTGGCCCCGCACCGAGTGTTAGCGTTCCAGTTCCCGGCAAGTACATGTTGGCGGTGAACAAGCCTAAAGCGTCATAAATTGAGCGATCCCAGCCAACCGGATTCAAAGTCAGCTTTGAGGGACCCGCTAGACGATTGGTTCGAGATGTTGAGCTGCGCGAGTCAAGCACGCGCAGCGGCAGAACTAGTGACTGCACCGGAGAAATCGCCACTCGAATCTAGGTCGGCGCAGTCAACACGCGATACGCAGTCAACACGCGATACTTTGCTGCTCACCATCAGCCGCCAAGCCATGGCCTGCGAGTGGGAGGTACTGCTCAATCAACATCAGTACCCGCTGGGCGCCGAAGAAGCCATGCGAGCCCTCGACTTGATTGAAAGATTTGAAACGCTCCATAGCGTCTTTCGAACTCATAGTGACCTCATTGCCATCAACCGCTTTGCCTCGATTCGCCCAGTAGCCGTTGCCCACGATACGTTGGTAATGCTCAAGCTGGCTCGCGCCATCCACGCGCTAACCGAAGGTGCATTCGACATCACCGCTGGCAGTTTGTCACAAACTTGGGGATTTTCTCGACGCCAAGGCCGCATGCCCACCGACGGCGAAATCGCCAAAGCTCGACTACTGGTCGGCGACGAGTTTATTGTGCTCGATGAATCGCCGCGTTTGGTCGAATTGACAAAACCCGGCGTGACGCTCAATCCCGGTGGCATCGGCAAAGGCTACGCCCTCGACCGCGCCGCTGGCCGACTTGTTTCTAACGGTATACTTGATTTTATGATGCACGGCGGCCTGAGTTCAGTGGTCGCGCACGGCAATCGCCAGCACAGCGAAACCGGTGGCGGTTGGTTAGTAGCACTAAAGCATCCATGGCGCTGGGAAGAGCAAATCGGCACGATCCGGCTGAACAATCAAGCCCTTGCAACCAGCGGATCTGGCAAGCAGTTCTTTCACTATCAGGGAAATCGCTATAGCCACATCATCGACCCTCGCAGCGGCTGGCCCGCACAGGGCATGATGAGCACCACCGTCCTCTGCCCAAGCGCTGCCGTAGCTGACGCTTTGGCCACCGCCCTATTTGTAATGGGGCCCGAAAAATCGCGCGAGTTCTGCCAGCATCATCCCGCCGTCGCCGCCATACTCGTCTTCAACGACCCAAAATCGGGTTCGACTGTTACCGAATCGCACAACCTTAGTGAATCGCAGTGGCAGCCTTTTCGGTAATCCCGCCCGAGCGGTTGACGTTGACGGATTTATGCAGAAGATTACTTTCTACTCCACCAATAGAGGCCTACTTAGCATTGGCCAAGCTTGCGCCTTACTAACAAATCAAAGATGGTTTTATGGACTATAAATTTACCGGCAAAAATGCACTCGTCACAGGATCTTCAAAAGGCATTGGCAAAGCCGTCGCGCTAGCACTTGCTAGAGGCGGTGCGAATGTCACCATCAACTGCAGTTCGAGTGTCACACAAGCTGAAGAAACGGCGGCAGAGGTCCGCGAGATGGGCCAAAAGGCGATCGTTGTCGCTTGTGATGTGTCGGATCTGACGGCCGTGGAAGCCATGGTTCAGAAGACGGTGGACACTTTCGGGAGTCTCGACCTATTCGTTTCGAACGCTGTCTACAGCGACCGTGAACTCATGGTTCAGGCCAACATGGAAGGCTTTCGTCGCACGATCGAAGTGAGCATGTGGGGAGCTCTGCATGGCGTGCGAGCTTCGGCTCAGCAAATGCTGAAGCAGGGACAGGGTGGAGCAATCACCGTGATCAGTTCGCCGCACGCGATCATCCCATTCCCAACAGCCATGGCTTACAACATGGCAAAAGCCGCCATCGATCACATGGCGCGAACGGCCGCGATTGAATTGATTCGCGATGGCATCCGCGTGAACGTGTTTCATCCAGGCTGGATCGATACTCCGGGAGAACGCAAGTTCTTCACCGAAGAGCAAATTGACGAAGGAGCTCGCGGTCTGCCCATGGGACGCATGGGAACCCCCGAAGAAATGGCTCATGGCGTGTGCTTCACGTTAAGTCAAGAAGGCTCGTACATGAGCGGATCGACGCTCACGATGGACGGCGGCGTCGGACTCCCCTGGTGGTCTCGTCGAACCGAAGGCAAGCAATAGCACAGCTCTGGCTTGGAATGAATAAATCCTCTTTTTCCCAAATCAGCTATTTTTCCACTTAACAAATTGTTAGAATCACGAGGACAGGGACCCGATCCTCCATACGGCAGCTTTGCTCAAGGGGCTTCAAATGCACCACCGATTTCTTGTTCGAGTGTTTCTAGCGTTGCTCCTCCCGCAAGCCAGTCTACTTGTTGCTGCAGACCGTGAGGCGGACTCTGAAGCGGCTAACGCAAGCGTCGCTGCAGCCCTGATAGCCGAGTCTGAAGGAGATTTCTTGACCCGGCAACGGCTGCTTGCTGAAGCAGAATTGTCGGGCGATTTTGCTCCAGCCAAGTGGCACCGCGGACAACTTTTGCAAAGCGATGGTTCTTGGTCGGATATCCGCTCTAACATTAAGCAAAACGATGACGATAAAAAATTAGCTCAATATGAGCTGGCCCGCGAAGGACTTAATGACACGTTTGAGAATCACGTCGCGTTGGCAAGGGCGTGTGCGAAGCAAGGCCTGCTTAGTCAGTGCCGCTCACACCTCAGCCGAGCCCTAGAGTTTCAACCTGACAATGCTCAGCTTAGGCAAGCGCTGGGTTACCGCCAAGTCGGTACTGATTGGTTAAGCCCAGCCGATGTGGCAGAGTTCGAAAGCCGGACACAAGCAACCCTCCAATCGGTCGAAAAATACGGCAAGACATTGCTTGCCATCGCAGCCAAACTTTCGTCGTCAAAAGACAATACACGTGCTGCTGGTGCTACGGAGCTGCAAGAACTGACGGACCCTTCTGCCTTACCGGCGGTGGATAGCATTCTGGCATCACCTTCGCCAACCATTGCGACGCTAGTGATTGATTGGTTAGCAGAAGTCGACTCCGTTGAATCTTCGCAAGCACTCGCTAGATACAGCCTCGTGCATCCTGTTCGCTCGACACGCAAGTACGCCACATCGAAACTCAAACAACGTCCACCGCATGACTTCGTACCCGACATGCTGGAAATGCTTTCCTCACAAGTTAGCATGATGGCTATTCCAGCGTTTGATCGTTCCGGAGCACTTACAGGCTATCGCCACGCTTTTGCGCAGGAAAAGTTTGACAAGCAGGAAATAATGATCATTGATCGCGCGTTCGAACGCAGTCTTCAAGCAGTCGGTATCGCCCCTTCCTCACCAAACCGCTCGAGGCGACTTGCCGCTCGAGAAGAACGTGCAATTGCCGCATCCATGGACAGGGTCGTCGAAAACTCACTCCGCGATTTTGCGATGGGAGAAACCGTCGTCCGCAATGCGGCTGTTCGCGAAGCTAACGCCGAAGTGGCTCAGCGTAACGCACGAATTGCCGAGGTCATTTCTACAATTGCTGACCAAGAGTTTACTAGCGAACCCAAGCCGATGTGGCAGTGGTGGGACAAGTACAACGAAACCAACTACCAAAACTACAAACCTGATCGCTATCTGCGCAACGCATTGACCAATCGTGTCCCGCAGTACCAACCGGCCCGTCAAAGTCATGAGTGCTTTGTGGCCGGTACCAGGGTTGTGACTAACCGCGGTATGAAGCCCATCGAGCGGATTCTGGTTGGCGACTGTGTGCTCAGCCGCAACGTTGCCACCGGCGAACTCAGCTGGAAACCTGTGCTCAGAGCTACAACTCGACCTCCAGAAACAACTAGCATTATAGCCGTAGAGAACGATCAATTCTGCTGCACCTACGGCCATCTTTTCTGGGTCTCCGGAGCAGGTTGGAAGAGAGCCAACGAGCTGAAAGCGGGCGACATCCTGCACGCAGCCGAAGAACCCAAGGTCGTTGCCAGCGTCCAACAGGGAGCAGCGGCACCGACCTACAATTTGGAAGTCGCTGACAATGCAAATTACTTCGTAGGCAACGCCATGATCATGACTCACGACGTCACACCCCGAACCTACAACCGCCAACTCGTACCCGGACAAATTCTCGTGCAACATTAACCCAAATGCGCCAGCGAGAGCGCCTACTCTACTAACCCGAAGCGTCAGCGAGGGGAACCCTCTCTACTTCGACACTCGGGAACGCATTGTGTCAATCAATGCCATGACATGGCGTATGCCATCAAATTTTAGCAGCTTGACATTTCCAATTCGTTGTTTTCTATGCCCCAAAAGCAGAGTCTAAAGAGCTCTTCACCAGTTGAGTGTAGAACAATTGGAGGGGCTTACTAGCCATATTTGTGATCTCCCTATGCTCGTGTGGCACGCTTACATTGCTCGCCATTCCAGCAGGGTACGTAGTTATGCTGGTCTCTATGAGGAAATGCAAAACCTGCAGGACAGATCGCAAGAGTCGTAAAGCTGGCAAAACGACGTCAAGCTTAGAGTGAGAGAGTTCTCGTCCGTGGTTAGGCAAACTTGGTGGAAAGGTAGTCGGTGCTCCTATACGCTCAACGGAGCAATCAGTAAAATCGATTCCTGTTCGGACAACGTTTGTTTCAACAGACTTTCGTGACTTGATTGCAAACGATGCGTGACACTAATGCTCCGTTCAGCATTCTAGCGAACTTAAATGGCATTCTCAGCTATTTCGTTTTGTTGGCCTTCGGCATAGCGGTTGTATTTATCGTTCTGCGAATGTCAGACCAGCTCACTTGAACACAACCTCGAAGCTAAATGGTCGCCCATTCAAAGCCGAGAGCCTGAAAAAAATTGGTCTGGCCTGGACGACGCTTTATGAGTGTGTCCAAACCGCTTTCACCATACACCTCCAATCGATCCGCCCAAACATCATCCAATTCCAGCGTGTCATTTCCCGAGCCCATGTATGCCCAAAAATCATCGATTGCTTGGACTTCGGTGAACTTTGCTTTATCAGCATCCGCCCCTGTGTTCAAGAATACGTCATTGCCAACTATGACGCGATTGACGGTCACGGTATCGTCCCCAGCTCCAGTTCGAATATTCAGCCCACCGCGAATTGTTGCCTTTTCGAGTGTGACCGTATCAACGTCCCGATCCAGATCATTTTGGGACATGTAAAGATTCAAGTTGCCACTCACAGTGGAAAGGCTATTGACGCTCTTGCTGTAGAAAATGTCCGCTCCGGTGTCCATGTACACATTCAGATTGTCGAGTGAATCGTTGCCAATCTGCGATTCAAATAAGTTCACGAAGTCATTGTCCGCACCCGTTCGAACGGTAACAACTCCGGTGGTCTTGCTCCGATCAAAGATCACACTATCGCGACCTGCCCCCGTTTCCACATTGAGATTGTTGATGGGTGCGTTCTTCACGACGACAGTGTCGTTCCCTCCTCCTAAATTTACGTTCACATTCTTTGTGGCAACATAAAAATCGCGGAATGGCAGTCCGTTGATGAGCGTCGTGGTTCCGGCTGCGTTCACGAGCCCCTTGACTCGAATTACGCTGCCAGTGATGTCAGTGGCAGGTCTGGAGATCTCGACAGCTTGGGGCAGTCCGAAGCTTCCGTTCGCTTCGACCAAGTTGAGAGTCCCGTTACTGACCGTCGCAAAAATATCTCCTGCAAATAGCTGACGTTGCTCGAGCTGCTCGGGACGAAGGATGCGACGGAAATAGTTGGCTGACATGACTTGTTCTCCGTTTCGTTTAGCGTAGTGGTTACCATTTCGGCGAATGGCTCTACGAAACTAAGCGGAGAAGTTCGAGGAATGTTACGGACGTTTCGTGAAGATTTTGAGCATGGAGCAATGCTCCGCAATCGCTAGTGAACTGTAATCGCTCGCGAAATACGCTGAGGCCAATCTCAGATCTAATTCAAAAGCCTGATCCAACGGAACTCGTGTAACGGCCATTTGTCACCTCCATGCTTCCAATCAAAAAACGCCAAAACCACAGCGAACTTATACCAAAGCTGGCGATCATTTCAGCGGCGATTTCCAAAAATCTGAGACTTTTGTAGGAGCTGTGGGCGCAGATCGTTAAGCTGGCATTCGCTTTGAAAGTTAGCATACTGTGAACTACACCTCTTGTTTTTTGCGTTCTTGGCGGCGGATTCGATCGATGTTCCAGGCGTGATTTGGGTTGGCGGCGAGCCACTT
>JANNNN010000568.1:0-8439 GCA_031398555.1 Planctomycetia bacterium
GTCACTCTCGCCGAATCGACGTGGGGGAACCTGGAACACCCAGAAACACGCCGACCACAAGCATCCATTCCCAATCGATTTTCGGAGGCTTTCCCTCCGCAGCTTGCTTTGCGAAGTATTCGTTCGACTGCTCGATGCTTGGAGCCACCGCCTTCAGGGCAAGAGCGGCTGTATGCTCAAACGCCGTTGTCACTCCGATCGGATGGTCAGCCGAGACAAAGGCAAACCAGCTCAGTATCCCAATGCCTGTGCCGACCACATATGGAGACCAAGATTTGTTAGTTAGTAGATTCACCATGAGTTCCTTGAGAGGGCCTTGCGTCGGTGCGTTCAAAACCATCAAAGTGCATCCTAAAGCGCCAGTAGGCATTGCTACGCATCAGCTGCGGCCTCGAAGGCTTGTCGGGCAAGATGCGAGTGCCCTGATGTCGGGTCACCGCTCACCCGCTCAAAATCTCCGCGAATCGCTTTCAGGGCATAGCGTTCGTAGTCGATCTCAGAGGCGGTGCGGACACCACGACGGCGAAATATTGGCAGAGGAGGACACCAACCCTGCAGCGCGTGCTGCAGTAGGAAGGCTGCGACAACCGCGGGAAACAAGAACCATCGACGATCAACGGTCGCCCCGAGGGTAAGCCCAATAAGCGACGCTGTTGCTGCATTGGCTTCAAGCAGCCGCTCGACATCCCACTCCTCATCGAGCTCCTTTAAGCGATGCTCAATTGCGGCACTTCCGGCGCGTGCATATTTGGCAATACTTGCCTCTGTTTGCCTATGAATTTGTGAGTTGATCTCGTCCGCCGTGTGAGCAGGAACTCGATCGATTGTGGACGGTAACATGGAAGCCTCCGATCTTTTGGCTGTGGCATTAACGTGCTACCCCTCCAAATCACCACGACACCGTGCCGGCGGCGTATGACGGGGGTCAACCACTCAACCAAGACCGCAAATGCTATACCGAACGGCGGTAATGCTCCGGAGCAACGGAACTCCCGGATTTCTCAAGTCATTGGCTCAGAGTTTGCGGATATTTATTGATCTGAGAACGCCGCTTGCAACGAATTCGCCAGGGGATGACATAGTGAAGCAGAAAACAATACCTGATGAGTTGCTCGCACTAATGGCGCAAAAATTTCGGATGCTCAGCGATCCGACCCGCCTCGCCTTACTGCGGTGCATGATGGAGGGAAACGAGCTGAACGTTAGTCAGCTTGTGGCATCGACCGGGCGCGAGCTCGCAAATATCTCAAAGCACCTGAAACAATTGGCTGACGCGCGGCTTCTATCTCGTAGGAAAGTGGGCTCATTTGTCCTCTATCGTTTGGCTGATCCAGTGCTGGAGAAAATATGCGAGCTCGTCTGCGATTCTCTTAAGCGCGATCTGGAAGCGGAACTGAAGAAGAACAAGAAACTACTCGGAAAGGAAAGGTAACAGTAGTCAAAGGCAGCCGTTTCGATCAAAGCTCAAGACCGCCGTTAACGCCGAAATCCACTACTGGAGGAGATTTCACGCGCGCTCAGTGGACTAAATGATGGCTTGGATAGCCTCCGCGTCACTTCCAACCCATGCAAGAAATCAACGACTGCAGGCAGAGCTCGATCGACAGGCCTACCATAAGAAACGGAACGCAACTGCTCGAAAGTCACACACCAAAACCCAAAGGCAGAAACTCATTGATCAAGGTATCGACCCAGATCGAATAAAATCATGCATCCCGAAAGGTGCCTTGCCGTGAGACACACACGCAAATTCCACGCGAAGTTGCCCAAAACTGGTCTAAAGTGGCGCTGTCCAATTAGTGTTCGCTCGATTTGGCCGGTAACCAGCGGAGAGGAAATGTAGCTGGTTTCGTTAGAAACCGGTGCCTGTTAGAGACCACATCTTTGCAACCGGTTTCTAACGAAGCCAGCTACCTAAAGGAACTCCTTGAATTGTGCTCCTGGATGCCACATGAAAATGCCTCACAGCGATGCCCAACGGGATTTCGCCATGCTTTTGGGGATCTAAAAACAACGAATTCGAAATGTCAAACCTTCGCCGCGAAACATTACTTTGCCAATATGATTTCATGCTTCAACCCCTGACCCGCTACGCTCAATGGATTCAATTGAGTTATCATTGGGCGCTTCGGACAATAAACTTCCCGGAAAATTCGATCAGCGGAGTTCAAGATGCGACTGCCTTCCCTATCCTCTTTCGTCTCATCACTCACACTCGCAACAACCCTAACTTGCGTTGCCGATGAACCGAAGAGCTTGGTGACAATCGGCGATATCAAATTCTCGATACCGGAACGGTATGAACTGAAGCAAGTTGCCGCGGAGCCGCTGACCAAGTGGCCACTGATTGCAGATTGGGATCAAAACGGCCATTTACTCCTTGTTGAATCGGCTGGCGTTAGCAAACCGATTATTGAACATAACAAACAAGAACTCCATCGCATCGTTCGACTAATCGACCGCGATCAAGACGGTCAGTTCGACGAGCGTATTGTTGTCGCTGACAAACTACCATTCACCGAAGGTGTGCTTGCAGTTGGCAATGATCTACTCGCCTGCGCGCCTCCCAATATTTACAAACTCTCCGATAAAGATGGTGACGGAGTTTGCGAACAGCGCGAAGTCTGGTTCGACGCTCAGACCATCACTGGCTGCGCCAACGACTTGCATGGCCCGTACTTAGGTCGCGACGGTTGGGTCTACTGGTGCAAAGGCGCATTTGCCGAACAGAACCACCATCTGCTCAATGGTAAACAGCTCAAGACTACCGCCGCGCACATCTTCCGCCGCCGAATCGATGGTGGGCCAATCGAACCAGTCATGACCGGCGGAATGGATAACCCCGTCGAAGTTGCCATTACTCCCGAAGGCGAGCGTTTTTTCACCAGCACCTTTTTGCAAAACCCCGGCGGGGGTCTGCGAGACGGCATCGGTCATGCCATCTACGGCGGGGTCTTCGGCAAGCAACATAAAGTCATTGACGGACATGTACGCACCGGCCCGCTCATGCCCATCATGGTTCAACTCGGCCCCGCCGCCCCTAGCGGCTTGATCTGCCTCGAATCGAACAACTTGGTCCAACCCGCTGTGCCGAACCAGCGCACGCTTGTCGCCGCGCTTTTCAACCTACAGAAAGTAACCGCACATCTACTTCTGCCGAGTGGCGCTAGTTTTACTACCGTAAACCAAGACCTGGTTGTCGCCGATCGTATCGACTTTCATCCCACCGATATCCTCGAAGACGCTGATGGCAGTCTTCTCCTTGTCGATACTGGCGGATGGTATGACCTCTGCTGTCCGACTTCACGCATCGATCAAAAAACAGCAGCGGGTGGCGTTTATCGCCTCAGTCGAAAGGGTCAATGCAATGCGAAGTTACATGGAACCGAGAAAAAAACCAACTCTGTTGCAGCTCTGCACGACGACCGTCCCTGGCTCGCTCGCGCCGCCTTGCTGGAAATCTCGAAAGCCACGGACGTCCGCGCAACCGAAATAGTCAAAGAATTAACCGCCGAACTCAATGACGAAAAACTCGACCTTTCCAACCGTCTGGAATCGTTATGGGCGCTTTGTGCGCTCGGCAGTCCTTCAGCTCTCGATAACCTTGCACAAGTCGTTGCATCAGAGAACTCTTCGTTGGCTCAAGCCGCTTGCCATGCACTATCGCTATATCGCTACGCAGCATCCAAGCAGAAGTTAGCACAAGCTGTAAGTAGCGGCGACCTTCCCGTCCGCCGCGCTGCTGCGGAAGCGCTAGGACGCATTGGTGATTCGAATTGCATCCCTGCATTGATGGCTGGCCTCGATATCAGCGCACCCGACCGTGCCCTTGAACACTCGATTACTTTCGCACTCATCGAAATTGGTGCAACTGATTCAATCGCCAACTACGCGACTGCCAAGCACTCTCCGCGACAACAACAAGCCGCCATGACCTCCCTGGATCAACTCGGTGCAGCTGACAAACTAGGCGTTGACTTTTTGCTCGCCGCCCTCGATCACGCCGATAGTCAATGTGCTGCAACCGCCGCCGAACTGCTCGGGAAACACTCCGAGTGGGCTCCACGTTTTGCCACCAAAATTGGCGAACGTTTTGGGCAATCGAGCAACGCGCAGGAACTTCCAGCTTCGCTGCTTGTGATAGCCCGCGATTGGAAAGATACGCCAGTTATCCAAGAACTCATTGGAGCGTCGCTTAAGGCTGACCTACGCACATCGCCCCGTGTTCAATCGCATCTTATCCAATTGCTCGGGATGTATGCAGGTGCTCCTTTGCACACGGAATGGGACTCTTTGATCGCCGAGTGGTTGCAGAAATCAGACGCGGGCGCCCGTGAACAACTTCTCCAAGCACTTACTCGACTCAATCTCTCGGATGCGAAGGCAGTTCAAGCTACGCTTTTACAACTTGCCAAGGAATCGAGTTCCGACATAGAGCGATTGGAATTTCTCGCTGCTCTACCTGGCGGAACGGATCCAAACGATCCAGCTCTTGAAACCACTCTGCTTCGATCCCTTCGCGCGACGGATACTACCAACGGTCAAGCCGCCACTTCAGCTCTCAAACGTATCAAGCTCAGTCGCGAAGGAGGCAATCAACTTCTCGCAAGCTTGAAAAATCAGCCGCCGCGTGATCTCTTTGTCTCTGTTGAAGCCATCCACCGACTAGGCAGCGATGAACTCGATGAGAGTATGCTGAACACACTCGCCGATTTGCCTTCTGCCAAAACACTTTCGATGGATCAACTATTAAACCTTTATCGAAATCGAGGCGACAAGCTGAAGGGCCTCACCGAGCAAGCTATCAAGAAACTCAGTCGTGCGCCTGAGGATGTAGAATCGAAAGTCGATGCCACACTCGCCAAGCTTGGCCCTGGCGACGCTATTCGCGGCTTGCAATTGTTTCGCAGTAGCAAGACCGCCTGCAGCAGTTGCCATCGCCTCGGCTACGTCGGTGGCGAAATCGGTCCTGAGCTATCCCGCATCGGCGGCAGTCGTACTCGTCGTGCTCTACTCGAAGCCATCCTCTTTCCCAGCGCCCGACTAGAGCAGAGCTATCAGCCCACTCGCGTCCTGACCCTCGATGGCCAAGTCTACAACGGCATCGTCAAGAACACATCCACCTCAAAAACGCTTGAACTGCAACTGGCCGCTGACAAGACCATCTCCATACCTACGTCGGAGATCGAGCGCCAAGAGGCCAGCCAAGTCTCCATCATGCCCGCCGGCATGCACGAGTTGCTGACACCAGATGAACTGGCTGACTTGTTAGCCTTGCTCGAATCTGGGAAATAGGTGGGCAAAAAGATGATTGGGCAAACAAAGTGTGCGTCAGGTTTGAAAAATTAGATATTCAGCTCAACGATTGATTCAAATACTGTCGTTTGCGACGTACTGAGTTTAGAGAGCTTTGAATCTTTTGCCCAACAATTCTTTTGCCCTTTATACGAATCTAGTCTTATTCCGATCTGCCGCGGTGCACACCAATACTTGTCAACCACAGGCCGCAGAAAGTCAGCGTTCCGTTCACAAGCAACGTCTCGAATCCCATTTGATAACCAGCAAACAGTTGCTCGCTATTCGCTCGCAAAAGATACGAAGTCACAGCCGCAGCAATGCACACGACCGGAACGAGCGGTTCGAACGGCATGCGTTTGGTGAAAATGCCAAAGCAGAACAGTCCAAGTAACGGTCCGTAGGTAATCGCCGCCAAACCGAGTACGGTGTTGATAATCGATTCGTCGTTACGCCAATAAAACCACATCACCAAAGCTTGGAACAAAAACGCAATTCCAAGATGCACCGATTTGCGAACTCGAATCTGCTTCGCTTCGTCCCAATGGCGATCGCGAATGCCGATCAAGTCGATGCAAGTGCTTGCGGTGAGCGCAGTAAGCGCGCCGTCTGCACTCGGGAACAACGCACTAATCAACCCGATAATGAACAGTAATCCCAGCCAGGGTGGAAAATATTTGAGCGCTAGCGTCGGAAACAGATCATCGCTTTTCGCAGGCATCTCCAAACCAAGCTGCTGCACTTTCAAATAGATCAACGCGCCAAGCAACAAGAACAAAACATTTGTCAGCAGCAGCACAAAGCTAAACACCCACATGTTCTTCTGCGCGCCGGCCAACGTCCGCACACTCAAGTTCTTCTGCATCATCTCTTGATCCAAGCCTGTCATGGCAATCGTAATGAAAATGCCACTAAGTATCTGTTTCACAAAGTACTGAGCACTTTTCCAATCCGTTTCGATCACCCGCAACATGCCGCTGTCGGACAACTGCCCCTTCCAATCGACCATGGCCGGGTCACTGATGATATAAAGAATCGTACCGACGAGCGCGGCCAGCATGAACAGCGTCTGCAAAGTATCGGTCCACACGATTGTCTTCACACCACCTTGCAGCGTATACAAAAAAATCATCAGTAAAACCACGCCGCTCGTCACCCAAAATGGAATCCCAATCGATTGCAATAGATACTGGTGAATGACATAGAGCACGATGTAAATTCGGGCTGTTGCACCTAACAAACGACTGATAATGAACAAAGCGCTGCCGGACTTGTAACTGACTTCACCAAATCGCTGACGTAGGTAACCGTAGATGCTCGTCAGTTGCAGACGGTAGTATAACGGCAGCAAGACACTAGCAACGATCCAATAGCCAATTACGAAACCAATGACAACTTGTAGATAAGTCCATTGCGACTTGTAGACGGCCCCCGGCACACTGATGAATGTCACACCGCTCAGCGATGTCCCTACCATGCCGAACGCCACCACCCACCATAGGCTTTTGCGATCACCTGAATAAAACGCATGTTCGCCAGCACCTCGCGACGTGTACCAAGCGATAGCTAACAACAGCGCGAAGTACCCGAATACGACGACAAGCAAAAGCGTGGAATTCATTCGTGCAAACTTTCAGCCTTCGCCTTGGTGCTCGATGGTGCTCGATCAAAGTGCGCCAATAGACTTGGCAGCAAGAACAGATCACAAATCAGTGCCGAGATCAATGTGATGACACCCAGAATACCAAATACGCGATGATCGCGAGTCTCGCTAATCAACACCGAACTAAATCCAGCGACCAAAACAATTGTCGTCATGATCATCCCAGTCCCAACTCCTTGGAATGCTTGCTGAAGTGCCAGCCTCCTATCGGGCTGATGCTGTTGCTCTTCACGATAGCGCGACAAAAAGTGAATCGTGTCATCAACCGCGATTCCCAAGCAGATTGTGAACGAACAGACGCTAACGATATCCAGCGGCCATCCAAAAATTGCCATAAACGTACCCGCCGCCGCCAGCGGAACCATATTCGGAATGATCGCAATCAAGCCTAACTTTAGTGAACGAAACGCAATACCCATTACAATCAAAATCTCAATCGACGCTGTCCCGAGACTCATCGCCAAGTCAGAAACAATTTTGTACAGAGTTTTCCAGCGCCGAATCGGACCACCTTCCAGCTGGCAGCTAAAGCCCGGATGCTGTTGTTCAATTCGCTTCAAACCCACCTCGACGCGTTCAAAAGTCGGCTTGTATTTTGCGGTTCCGATATCCTTAACACGAAAGTTCACGACCGCTTGACGATTATCAGGATCGTACAGCGCCAACTTCAACGGAGGCGGCAATAGATCCGACATCGGCATCTTATCCACCGCCGATTCTTCACCAGGCAAAGCCGCTAGCAGCTTGCACAGCGACAGCGGATGGGCCAGTAATGGTTCTTGATCGAGCAACTTATCCACTTCATCGATCACTGTAGCAATCATCCGTGGCTCGGCGTTCTCATCGCTCCAATTCAGCCGGACGGAACCGACCTCTAGTCCGCCCATTGTCGTATCCAGTCCTGCGAGAGCCCGCTGAGCCTCACTGCCGCTGGGCAGAGCGTTCGACTGGCGATCGTCGGGACGCAACTGGAACGTCATCGTCGCCAGCACAGCCAACAGGAAAATCGCAAAGTATGCTACAAATCGCGAGTACCGAGCGATCGCCATTACCGGCTCACCAACACGCTGCAGATAGCGATCCACAAATCCGCGATCTGCCCCCATCGCCAGACGACGCCCCAAGCTAGTGCAACAAGCCAGTGGAATAACCAGCAAGACGGCAATCAAAATAGTTGTCGACCCTAAGACGCAAGAATAAGCGAACTCGCGAACAATCTCATTGCGTGAAAACCCCAGCGACCCCATCCCGATCGACGTGGTGATCGTCGTTAAACTACAGGCGACCCCGACGGTCCCCAATGCATTCCTACAAGCCACTTTTGGCGATTGGCCTTCGCTCAAACATTGACGAATGTAGACCATCATGTGCACGCCATCCGCAAAGCCAACCAAGCTTAGGAGCACCGGCAAAATCACTTGACTGAACGGATTGTCTTCCCAGCCAAAGTATCGCAAAAACCCAAGCGACAGAAACACTCC
>JANNNN010000580.1:0-3630 GCA_031398555.1 Planctomycetia bacterium
AGCGCGAATTGCGTGACGTCGCGGTTAGTGCTTGACGAGGACTGCACGTTGCATGCCAAAATTGTTGGTCTCGGCGCGACCCTTGGTTCGCGCCGAATCCAGCCGAGTATCTACTTGATCGATCGCAATCACTCGGCCGGCGCCCAGCATCCAGGCACTCTGAATCGCGAAATGCGCAACCTAACTCCGCGCGAACTCATAGTTTTTCACCCACAAATTGTGCTGACGACCCAAAACATTACAATCTCTGCGGGCTTATTGCTTGCCCCGAGTGACGGGTACCCGCACACTCATTGTATGCAAGACGTATTGCTAACTCAATAACCATGCTTTGTAAGCATATTGCTGACGGCAATAGTTTCAGCCTTGTTCAATCCCACACAGCCATCGATCGCGGTCGCGTATGTCGTTGAATTAAAGATTATATGTCGAAGATATGGAATGGCAGTGAAATGGAATGGAATGACGATTTCTTCGACCCAAGAGGCCAATCGTTTAACTAACTCAGGCCAACGGCCTCAATGGGCCGAGCAAACAAACAGGACGAACATAAGGGCGGCTCGACCGTTTGCCGATCCATGACGAAACAACGAAATCAACAGGCCCTTGGCTTAATCCAAATGCTTATCGGAGTTTGACCATTCTAGCTTCCGCAACGAAGAAGGTGTTGACGTAAGTGGTTGGTGGGTAATATCCTTAGCTGAGTAACTATCGGGGCGGTTGGACACGTGACCTGTGCGCGACGCTTACTTTTTTCTTAAGTCTAAAATTTCGAGATGTCCGAAAGCGGTTTTGACTCAAATAGACCAAGCAGGATCAAGCCGACGACGAGCCTCACGATGCGATCATCCTTCTTTTTCTCGTTGAGCGTTTTACTTTTGGCTTTGGCCTCTGCGACCACAGATTTCGGCGGGGTTTCAAGTCCATTCCAAGGCGTCAATTGCCATCGCGTTTTCGCCAAATCGCTTCTCCTCTCATCGTATCGCCAACCCGCTAGCAGACGTTCCGATACCCAACGATAATGCTCCATTCTTCGCAGAATTTCGAGCTGACCCTCATTCACTCTTAAGTCTTCCCGCGTTGGATTGGCAGCTAGGCCTACAATCCGCCTTCCCAATACTCCCGCCTTGAGCACCGAACTTACCGCTGAGGATCGATTCGAAGCGCGTTCCCATTCGTTACAATGCTCCCACGATTGCTTGGCAACCGATGCCAAATGCGACCAATTGAGGTTGGCCATGCCTTCTACGAAATCGTCGGAGTCCAGCGATCGCTGCAATTGGCTTACCGTCTCACAGTGAAGCGGATCGTTAGCCTGCATCCATACTAGGTGGAGGTGTCGTGCTAACCAATCGATCCAGGAGTTTGTAATTTCCTCATAGGAAACGCTGCCGTAGCACTGGCCAAAAGGCACGACCTTGCACGAAACTTTCGAATCTTCTTGGTGAGCAATCGTCTTCTCCGAAAGGAGTTGCGATAACTCGCGTTGCCTCGGTATCCAAACCAAAATCGGCCAATGAACTCCCTTCTGCTGCAATTTGATTTTCAAACGCTCGGATCGCGCAAAGTTCTCACGATCGTCCTCGAAGCAAACCAAGATAATGGGCCGAATCCCGCTAATGGATCCTGATTGGACTAGCTTCGAAATGAACGCGTGGTCCGCAACATCGGAATACTCGACGAAGCGCGCATTGCATACATATTCGATTCCAGGCGACCCGTCAGGCAGCTTGGCTGCAACCGACGGACGATCGTCCTTGGATTCCCATTGGTCGGCGCTTGATTCGAACCTCCAACTGTTAATGGGCTTGTCCGAACAAAACGAAGGATATCGAGCCAGAAACGGTTTCGCTTTGCTTTGAATAGCATCGTCGACGATGGTCATACGAAGACGCGAATCATTTCCAAAGTGAGCTAGCTCGGCCAGCTTCAGCGCGAGCGTCTGACCGAAAGTTCCAAAACCAAGCATGAAGAAGTGAAATCCTTCTCCTACGCTAGGTCTCTCGCAGATAACAGAATCTTCTGATTGGCCTCCTCGTTCCTTTTGATGCTCAACGGCTGAATTGCGGTAGCACGTTCGAGCAATATCCTCAAGCAAACGTCCAGCCGTCCGCTCCAACGCATTGAACACTTCGACATCGACTTTTGAAGCGCATTCTTGATGACGTTCTAGTTCATTTGCTTTGCTCCGAACGATTTCAGCCAAGTCTCGATCCAAGATATGTACATGGCAATTGAGCCGAGGCAGTGGACGCCAAAACCAATTGATACGTTGCTTTTTTTGCAAGATGTCCCGGATCTCAATAACCGACTCGATGTTGCAGTTGTCACTGCCCGTAACGACGAAGACTTCCTTTGCTCGATGAACACGTGCGGCCAGTAGAGATTCATTTCGAGTCGCATCGGCAACAATCACAATGACTGCCATGCGACGAGCCCATTCGATGTTTGGATTCTCAGGATCGGGCTCGATCACAACAATTTGAGCCGGGTCTAGCTTTTCGGCTAAATCGGCTACCAATTGACGCCCGATTCGTCCTAGCCCACAAACGACCGAATGATTGGATTTGCTTTTCAGACTGATCGCTTCGTAAGAGTCGTGAAAAAGAAGTGCAATTCCCTTCACCGCGACAAGCGACGCAAGCAGTATCGCGCACAGCATGGAAACTTGCAGCTGCCACTTTTGTTGTAGCTCCGCCTTCGATGAATTGAAAGCGAATATCTGAAACGTTTCGTAAATCGCTATCGGGATTGAATCGATCTTCCTCTCTTCGATTTCACCAAAACCCAGACAGCCAAAAACAAAGACCAAAATTCCGAGCGAGAGTATCGCGACGCCGCTCCACCGGTCTAAAAACCGAAGTACGTTGCGAGTCCTTCTCGGGAATATTCGGTAAAGGACCCATGCCAAAAGAAGAACCATCGCGACCAAAACCATCGCGGCGAAGTGGGGCGAATTCATTACGGTAGCATTGCTCTCAACAACTTGGAATACTAATGACTCTTAGTTAGTTTAAAAGACTATCATAAACTGCTTCGAAAGTGGCTTTGCCAACGATCCAAATGTTTGTCGGATCGGTCTTGCATGGGAAAAGGTAACCGTTGGCATTGCCTGTAAGTTCACAGGCAAAGAAGGTTGGCTGATTGTCGTCAAACTTCCTTTCAAATCTAACGCGAGCGCACGGCTTTGATCTGTATCCTTCGAGCGATCTGCTTCCAAAGTTGGAATTCCGCTGGCAAACTGCGACCGTTGCACTGCTCAGGTGGACCTAAGGTGGACCTAAGCCAGCGTTTAGCGGTAAAAAAAACACATCGTCATAAGAAATTGCAGTAGTCGATCTAGACACTCTCTTCAGTTGGTACACGTTATTATCGCAAAATCAAGTCTTGCGAGGCCTGACCAAATAGCGACCCACCGAAAACCGGGCAGCATCTCCGTCGTGGCGAAGAGACCCAGACGTGTATTTGACAATTCAAATTCTTAGTTTCCTTACCGCCAAAAGTTGTAGGTGGAATTTGTCTTGGCGCCACGAGAAACGTCCACCTGCCGCTGATAATCGACATAAACCTCCATAAGTTGCCCAGACTCTCTTCCTTAGGTGTGATTGGGAACGCATAATGCAGGGAAGT
>JANNNN010000614.1:0-4923 GCA_031398555.1 Planctomycetia bacterium
GGATATTATCTCGGAAGTCAGTTGAGTACTTTCCCAAAAGTGCTGAGAAATGAATTTAAGAAATGTTAGTCAAAATGGTGGAATGCAATTTCCAGATGTGATAAAAAACTTTCCGATTTGGAAATGATATCCATAATTGCACCCGTTAGAATGCGAGGCAGGAAATCAAGCTGCTTGTAAACGAAAAAACGGCGATGCTCTGGCGCACCGCCGTTCGTAGTTTTTGTCAGTGCAAGGTAGAGCAAGCACGTCCTAGAGCTGTGTTGTTCCGGGGCTAAACAAGAATGTTCTCGGGGCGAGAACGGCGGGCATTTACATTCCGCAACCACAGCTTGGAGCTGCATTGCATCCGCCACAGCTTGGTGCAACGTCGCAACCACAGCTAGATGCTGCGCCGCAACCACGAAGACCGCCTAGACGGCTCTTCAGTCCACCGAAAATTTTGCAGCGTGGTGCACAAGCTGGAGCCGCAACTTCACAGCCACAGCTAGGAGCAGCGACTTCGCAACCACAGCTTGGTGCTGGTGCTGCACAACCGCCGCAGCTTGGAGCAGCGATTTCGCAACCACAGCTTGGAGCGCTGTGGCACGAACCGAAGCAGCTCATCTTGCTACGTAGCTTGCTGAACAGACCAGGACGACCGCAGGGATCGCAGCTTGGTGCAACTTCACATCCGCAGCTGGGTGCAGCGATTTCGCAACCGCAGCTTGGTGCTGCATCGCAACCGCCACAGCTTGGTGCTGAACCACAACAACCACGACCGAATAGGCCAGCGCTTGCATTCGACGGAGCGAACACTAGACCAGCAATAGCCAACAGAGCTAGGAAACGTACTGACATGTTGGTAACTCCAAAAATTTAAACTTACTTAGATGTAGTTCTCGTAGCGGCGCGGATCGAACAAGCGATCCCGACAACCGTTGGTTTTATTAAGGTCGGACTGATCGCTGACGTTATTGCACTAGCTAAAGAACAGGTTACTTCAAACTCAAGTTTCGATCGTTTCATTGCTAGCAGTTTACCTAATCAGCAATATTTACCTTATTAGCTCGCATTACCCGGTTGGAATGTTTTAGTTAATCGTTTCGATCAGTAAGTGCCGAACTTACTGATTGCAACACTTACGCGGACTAAATCTGAAACTCGGCGCACGAGTGACCTAGACCCAGCTTCGCGAATGGTTTAACAGTCAATCGAACGCTCGCAGTTTTCAAGTAAAAAACTGGCCCACGCCAAAGCAGGAGGCAGCATGGTTGAAATCAACACGACCGTCCCACACAAACTGGGCCGAGTCGACGCACTCGAACGTATGCATCAAATGGTCGATTCGCTCGGCCAACGGTTTCCGCAACAGGTGCATCAAGTTCGTAGTTCCTGGCAGGATAACAAACTGAATATCCGCTTCGCCGCCTACGGATACTTGGTCCAGTGGGAGGTCCTTGTAATGGAAGAGCAAATTCTGCTGGTGGGTCAAATTCCAGACACAGCCCGAGTTTTCAAAGGCAAGATTGAGCAGACGATCGTTTCGCGGATTGAGACTGTACTATGTGAATCCGACTCGCAAATTACGTCCGCTGTCGAGCAGCGTCGCAACGTGGCATAAGCTTTTAGCGCTGGCGTGCTCTATCGACAAATTTGTAGTTTGCTCGCCATTCTGCCCATAGAATGCAACCGATGGCTGTCCCGTCGACGTATTGATAAGTTCGAAATCAATTCTGTCGACCCTTCGGGTCTAGTTTAAATGCGTTCCAATAACCGGTGGCTCCACCACCGGCTAAGGTTGTGGCAGCCCTTCGGGCTTGGACCAGCGTCCTAGTCAAGTAGGGACGGGACAAATGGTCCCATCCTACCGCAATTGCTAGGCATCTTCTAATTTAGAAAACTTGCCGCTAGCAAGGCAGGGTGACAAGGGGCCACTTCAAATTGAGGTTGTGGCAAGCAGGTTAGCGGACATCCACTCTCAACAAGCCTTGGAGGAGCGGAAGGTGCTTGTTAGGATAGCAGCATTGATCGGCGGCGAGCGCGGATCGGCTTTTCCTTTTGCTTACCGGTAACTATGTCCGTCCTGCTCCAAATTCGAAACGCATCAAAACGTTACGGCGACCAAACCCTGCTTGAAGACGCCGAGTGCTCGATCAATAGTGACACGAAAGTCGGCTTTGTGGGTCGCAATGGGGCGGGTAAATCCACTTTACTGCGTTGTATCCTGGGCGAAGAGGAGCTCGACGCGGGCAATATTGTCCGAAGTTCGAAACTGAATATCGGTTACCTGCGTCAGCACGACCCGTTCCTGCCAGGTGAAACTTCGCTCGAATTTCTCATCCGAGATAGTGGCCAACCGGACTGGAAGTGCGGCGAAGTGGCTGGCCAGTTCGAATTAAAAGGAAAATATCTCAACGGTCCGGTCGGTGAATTGTCGGGTGGTTGGCAGACGCGTGTAAAGCTCGCCGCGTTGCTTTTGCATGAACCGAATCTCCTGCTCCTCGACGAACCAACGAACTTTCTCGACTTGCGGACCCAGATTCTACTCGAACATTTCTTGAAGAACTTTCGCGAAGCTTGCTTGATCGTCTCTCACGATCGGGCTTTCCTGGGAGCGACGTGCGACGTGACCCTCGACTTGTCCCTGGGCAAGTTGACGATGTATCCCGGCAAAGTCGATGATTTTTTAGTTTACCAGCAGGAGTTGGCCGAACATAACTCGCGAGTTAACGCGGCAACCGAAGTCAAGCGTAAACAGTTGCAGGAGTTCATCGACAAAAATCGAGCTCGGGCCAGCACGGCAACTCGCGCGAAATCGAAAAGCAAGATGTTGGAGAAGTTGGAGTTTGTCGAAGTCCAAGGCGAACAAGCTCGCGCAGTGGTCCGCGCGCCGCAAGTCGAACCACGCAAAGGTCCCGCAGTCCGCTGCAAGGGACTTGCCATCGGCTACGAAGGTCGGGCTGTAGCGACAGGTATTGATCTGGAGATTGAACACGGGGCTCGAGCCGCTATCGTGGGTGATAACGGCCAAGGCAAGACGACGCTGCTTCGAACCTTGGTAGGTTCACTCCCCTCGATCCAAGGTGAATTGAAGTGGGGCTTCGGGTGTGAGATTGGCACATATGCTCAACATGTTTATACGAGTTTGCCGGAACGCAAGACTGTCCTTGAATATCTCGAATATGAAGCGATCCCTGGCACAAAGACACAGACCATTCTTGACGTTGCCGGCGCGATGTTGTTTCGCGGAAGTGCGGTAAAGAAGAAGATTCCGGTCCTCAGTGGTGGTGAACGAGCTCGACTGTGCATGGCGGCTCTTTTGCTCGGAAAATTCAACGTACTGGTTTTGGACGAACCCGGTAACCACTTGGACGTCGAGACCGTTGAGGCGCTCGCTGACGCTTTGATCGATTACAAAGGCACCGTCATTTTCACGTCCCACGATCGTCACTTCATGAAGCGAGTTGCGTCGAGCATTATTGAAGTCAAAGATGGCACAGTGGTGAATTATCGCGGTGACTACGACGCTTACCTTTACATGGTGAACAAAGAGATCGATACCGGGGAGCGCGAACGCCAGGGATCGAGTACTACGGCCAACAAATCGAAAACTCCCGTTGCCAACTCCAAAGATCGGCCGGGAGTTGGTCCAGCAAAGACTCCTTCAAAAGCGGTTACTCAGCAAGACGAGAAGGCCGCTCGCAAGGAACTCAGCCAGTTGGAGAAGAGCATCGTGCGGCTCGACGCTCAAAAGAAAACGCTCAATGAACAATTGATGCAGTCTACTGAAGCAATTGAAGCTCTTAAACTTCACGAAGACTTGACCAAAGTCACCATGGAACTCGAAGCCGCCGAATTCCGCTGGGCTGAGTTGCAAGAACGTTTTGGCGACTAACGCTTGATCCAACTTTCATTTTGGGATCGAGGAGCTCACTAGTGCTTTGTCCATATTAGATTTTGGGGTTTGTGCCACTCTGCAGATCGCGCTATCGACGTTCCGTCCGCATTGATCGAGAATGTCACCCGAACGCCAGACTAATAATGCCAAAGCGACAGCAAACGTCACTAAGAACATGTCACGTATAGAGAACTTCATAGACAATCCCTTTATCAGTTGGGCGTCAAGGATTGTCCGATTCGTCGCGGATCAGTTGATGAGGTTCGGCGAGCAACCCGTAATGCTCTGGTCTTCGGTCAGCGAACCGATCGATCAAGTGCTTGCCCGGCACTCGCACCAGTCGCTTGTTGCGCGTAATGTGCGGCTGTACCGTGCCTCCGACCACGCATTCGTCGTCGCTGCCGCCGCATGATGGCGAGCGCCCAGTTGGTAAGCAGAATTTACTAGTACCGATGAAACGAAAACCGCGCTCTTCACCCACTCGATTAACGGCCATGAAGTAAATGTGATTTTCGAGTGCTCTCGCATTGGGCAGGTATTCTGCAAAAGTATCTGCACCAGGTGGCCAGTTGGTGGGCAGAATGACAAGATCCGCGCCCTTCAGAGCCAACACTCGAGTCGCTTCGGGAAACGACCCGTCGTAACAGATATGCATTCCGACTCGCATTCCAGCGACTTCGTAGACCTGCATCGGATCGCTGCCCCGTGTTACGAAACGGTCGACGCCGAGGAATGGCAAATGAATTTTGCGATAAACGCCAACTATTCCATCCGGGCCAAGCATAACGCAACTGTTGTAAAGTTCATCGCCGGAGCGTTCGAGCATGCCGAACGCCAAGAACTTTCCGCGTTGCTTGGCAGCTTCAAGCATTCGCTCGGTGCTGGGCCCAGGAATCGGTTCGGCGACATACAGTGCTTCCGCTTTGCTCTCGAAGCAATAGCCGCTGACCGCGCACTCGGGAAACACGACCAACTTTGCAGCCTGAGTCCGCTCGTCGTCCAGCCATGCAATCATGCGATCGACGTTGGTTTCGTTATCACCA
>JANNNN010000643.1:0-1893 GCA_031398555.1 Planctomycetia bacterium
AAAGGATCCGAGCCGATGCCCATATTTCGCTGTGACTTCCGCGTTAAAGGTGACTTTGTGATTCCAAGTGAAGAAGCGCAGCCAATAGCGATGCAGGGCGCCGGGGTGACCACTTATTGGCGAAATGGTGTTGTCCGTTCGGGTATTCAGCGATACCAAACATCGTGTTCGGCGTTTCGCCTTGATCGTTCCACATGAACCTTCCGCCGATAGCCATCGCCCTCACCGGATGAGTTTGATTAGGTGCGATCGCCCAACGAGCGATATCGAGTTGATGCGTGCCTTGATTGTTCAAGTCGCCATTGCCCGTCTTCCAGAACCAGTGCCAATCTGGACTCGTACTTTGATCGGATGATACTACTTTGGTCTATTTTTTTGCCAGCAGTAAAGCCAAGGTTTCTGCCAACCCTCGCAACGCGTTATCATCGGGCAAGCTGATCGTGAGTTGCGGGCGGCCGGCGGCGTCTCGCTGAACGCACTCGGACAAGCTACTCGACAGCTGATCAACGGCTTCCGAACTTGGGCGAGGTGCATCTTTGGATACAACAAGCTCTCCGACCAATTGCAAGGCCGCGCTGAGCAACTGGCCACTGGCGGCTGAGACTCGCTCACGACGTTGTTGAATCGATTCGACTTGTTGCTCGACGACTCGCTTTTGACTTTGATCCTCTGCCGCAGGTCGTGGAGGCAGTAGGATTTTTTCGAGCTTCTCACGAATGTTGGTGATGCCGCTCTTCATTGTGATTTCGTTGACATCGGAATCAAAATCAAGTGCTGCGTCGGCTAAATCTTGCTTCGATTCCAAGGTCTCGAGCAGTTTTTCCTCAATGGTGTCTTCAGTTACCAACTTGTAAACGGTTACTGGGTTCTTCTGACCCATACGATGTGCCCGGGCGATGCGTTGCTCAAGCACCGCTGGATTCCACGGCAAGTCGACGTTAATTACCGTGTTAGCACTTTGAAGATTCAGACCCGTACTGCCAGCGTTGGTCATCAGAATGACTCGGCAGTTCGGATCCTCTTGAAATTTCTTAACGATGGAAGCTCGCTGCTTTTGTGGAATTTGGCCATCCAACCGGACATAATCGCAACCAATCGCGTCGAGTTTGATCTCTATTCGATCCAGCATTGTCCGCCATTCGCTAAACAGCACGATCTTGCGATCCGGAACCTCTATCAAGCTCGTCAGCAATTCACCCAATCGCTCAAGTTTGCTGCTGAATTCGGGTTCCTTCTTGTCAATTAAGAATGTGCTATCAGCCGACATCCTTGCAAACAGCAATGCTTTCTGCAGTCGCAACAAATCCATCTCGGTTAGAAACGCTTTCGCCGCTATCCTGGCCGCGATCGTTAACTGATTGTTGCTTATTTCCAGCTGCTCTTCCGTCGGTCGGATGCGAATTATTTCATCAGTCCGCTCTGGCAACTGCTTGGCGACTTCGGCTCGTGTTCTTCTCAGCAAGATCGGACTAAGTGCAGTTCGCAAATCATCCAGTTTCTGATAACCGACGGCGCGGCCGCGATCATCGACCACTCGATGCTTGTGAAAAAAGCGATAGGCCGGACCGAGTCGGCAGTCATCGACGAACTGAACCACGGTGTAGAGTTCGTCGAGCCGATTTTCGAGCGGGGTACCGGATAGCACCAACGCGAATTGACTGCGCAGCGACCGAATCACTTGGCTCGTCTTGGATTCCCAGTTCTTGATCCTCTGGCCTTCATCGAGAATGATCAAATCCCAACCTACGGACTCAATCGCAGTCAGATCGCGCATCACTTGTTCGTAATTGCAAACTGTGAAAAAGGCATTCGATTGATAGAGAGCGGCCCGTTCTGCACCGTTGCCCATTACCAACTGACAAGTGCGATTCGAGAACTTGCTGACTTCACTTC
>JANNNN010000647.1:0-3955 GCA_031398555.1 Planctomycetia bacterium
AACGTTGAACTCGTAAGCACGCCGGCGTGAACTGTGTTTGGTATCCAGATAGATGACTTCCGTCGTGCCAAGTTCCGCGCCGCGAGGTGCACGAACTTCGACCTTCTTCACCACTTGTTCGACATCCTTGGTAGTTGGCCACGGATCGCTACCAAATTTTATAAGAAGGGATGGCTCAGCGCCGATTTTCTCCAGCGCTCGATGAATCACCTGGGGATTATGAGCTAATTCGATGATCGTTTCTTGAGCCGCTTTCATATCCGCTTGACTTTGAAAGCGTCCCAAACGCATGACCGCGCCGCTGGCTTCGTCACGAACAATCATTCCCTGAGAAGCGACCCATACATCCTTTTTTAGAAGGATGACATAGCACAACCCAATCATTCCAAAAATGACGGCGGTCCCTATCCACAACCAACTCCACTTGATCGCCACCGTAACAAACTGGAGGGCTGGATTATTTGCAGTTTTTCGGTCAGACATAAAATCAATCCGCAGCATATTACTTCTAGGGGCGGCCCACTTCGCCTAAGGCCGTTTGGGACCATCGTGGAAAAGTAGCACACAGATGGATGGCACGTCGCTCGATAGAATGTAGCGAAACTGGCAAATGCCATGTTTGTCACTGAGTTTGCCGGTCGTAGCAGTTGTACAGCAGCAGGCACACGAGCGTCGAACATCTTTCTCAGATGTTCATGGCATGCAGTCGCAGGCTCATTTGAGACAAGGCTTGACTTTCACTCATGCTTTGTCCAACTTCGATTTTGGGCGAGGACGCCCGCGCCGAAAAACCGGTCATGCCGTTTCGGCAGCTTCTGCGAACGCCCGTGTATTGCTCATACGTCAGCAGTCTCCGTTTCGCGTGCTAACAGGCGGAACGCCGGTTACACCCCATTCAAACTGCTCGAAGTCCCAAGGTTTAACTAGGTTGACTTGCTACTGCCTTCTGGCATGCGGCAGAATATCCTCGTCGCAGGCCGCAAGCTGATCCAGCCATTAAAACTCCGGCTCATGTACTGCTGGCCGAATAGTCTCATTTTAACAAAACGTTGTTGAGAGTCGAAACTTCGGTCACACTGGCATAGGCAGTGGCACACAAAAACAAATGCTAAACCGATGGCAAACGCATTCCTTACTATTCCAAAAATAAGGTTGGATGAATGCATTAACAGACTTGAATAATAGAAGCATCGAAAGCTGGAAGTTTTCGTTTTGGGTCGAGGGCTTTCTGGATGCGATCGGAAAATGCAACCCACGACTTATCACCGAGAAGTTGCATGCCTGTGTCCTCAACTCGACTGGTTTTGACCACGATCGCCGCTACCTCCAATGAGCTCAGTCTGCGGTCGAGTTCGTTGTAGTCGCAATCTGACGTTACAGCCAACCAGGCTACGCTTGCCCCGCACGAGTACCGAACGGATTCAACGCCGCTGATCGAACCGAGGGTTTGATCCAAGGCGAGCAATTTTCGCCCGCTCATTGAAACTCGAATCAGTGATCGACCGGCCGCAACGAATGCAAATTCACCTAATTGCGACCAGTACATCGATTCCGAATCATTAGCATTGGTTTCTGAGGCGGATTGTCCTAACAACTGTTCCGCCCGAGTTGCCACCGTCCCAAGTGCCTCACCGCGTCCAGCATACCGAACAATCAATTGCTTGGGCGGCTCGATCTCAATAGCAGAAATGGGCAAAGGGTTTGTCTGCAACTTTTGCATCGCAGCCAACGTTGAACTCAATGATTCAAATTGAAATCGCTGAGTTAAGTAGGCTGGCGGTTTTGGAAACACCTTCAGTGTTGCTTCAGTCAAAATACCCAGGCGGCCATAGCTGCCGACCATTAGCTTCGGCAAGTCGAACCCGGCTGAGTTCTTGACGACCTTTCCGCCTCCGCGAACCAAACGCCCCAAGCCGTCGATAAGCTCAACTTCCATCACAAAATCTCGAAGGCTGCCGTAGAGCATCCGGTTCGGTCCACTAATACCGCTTGCGATTGTTCCCCCGAGCGTGGCACCGAGTGCCCTACCGGCGCCGGTCAGCACTGGGTCGAATGGCAAGTACTGTCCATTTTCTGCTAGTGTCGCCGCCAACGTGCTGATACGCGTCCCAGTCTTCGCCGTAATCAAAAATTCCGATGGATCGTAATTCACAATGCCATCCAGCGGAGTGGTATCAATCGCGACTCGATTTTCTTCCGTTGGAGTAGAAAGGAGCGCGTTCTTCGTGCAATTACCTCGTACTGCAATTGCCAAACTGGATTCAACCGCTTTACGCAGCTCCTGTAACATGTCGTTGTTCTTTGAGGATCGGTGGGTATGTTGGGAAAGCGTCCCGAGCTGGCTAGCCGAGTGCAAATGACGATCTTCGTCGAAAAGTTTCGAAAACGCTACCCCCGAACGTAACTACGCCTAGCTTAGGATTCCAGCCCGAGCAAGGCGATTCGAATGACGCTTCTGGGGTTTGTGCTACTCGGTAGATCGCGCTATCGGCGCTCCGCGTCTGAATGCAATTGCAATCGTTAATTCGCAGGTGACTGATCAGCCATTGGGCGTTAGCCTCCTGTTGAAGTCCTAACCGGAGGCTAACGCCTTCCGGCTGATAAGACTAAACTAACGTAACGACCATTATCGTAAGCGGGACGCTCTCTAACGCCTTCCGGCTGATAGGACCAAGCTAATGCTAGAGCCAAATCCTTGTGCCAGCCCCAAAATCTACGATGGACAAAGGACTAGTGCTTACCACCGACCGAGTAAGTCGCAATGCGTTTTGCATGTGCGACGTAAAGTAACAATCGATTGCCGACTGGAACCAGCCCCAGCCCTCGAACCGGTTCGTCGAATTGCACATGATCGGTCACAATGCCATCGCCTCGTAATAAATGGACAACATTGTTGGCTTGTGTGATCGCCCACAACGCTTGACCCGTCGCTGGGTCGATGTTGGCTGAAGCGATCAACGTACTTGTTCGCTCGTCGGTCAGCGGCAATCGGTAGTGCCACTGTTGTTGCAATTGTTCATTCAACAAGAACACACCCGGTTCATCCTGAGCAATCCAGCCTCTTGCTAAAATAGCCGTGCCTTGCGGGGTTAGCAATGCTTTCCAGGGGCCAGCAGCAGGTTGAAACGCAACTTTAGTAGGTACCGCAGGTGATTTACTTGGCAAATTGCCTAGATCGAATTTCTTGTCACTAAAGGCGGCAGGTCGCCCAATCACGCTGGCGTTAGTCGAGTCGCTTGACAGTATAAGACGTTCGATAGCGCGATCCTCCATAACTACGTATCCGCCAATGAGCGTGTCTGAGACGTTTTGCGGTACGAGTGCCAGCGGCGCTGAGGGACAGCTTCCGCTCATTTGTTCGTGATTGTTTGGGTCGAGCAATTTTGTTTGTTTGTTCGATGTTACCACGGCCAGTCGAGGTGACTTGGAGCCTGCTAGAGTCATCCAATGCAGATCCACAACGCCTTCGGTGGAATCCATTCTGACAATGCGATTTTGCTGGATTGTCGTATCAAACAATTCCACCACGTGACCATTCAGCTGACTAAACGCCAAGTACTTGCCATCAGGCGAAACTTCTAATCGCGAAGGAGTGCCAGCCTCGATCGACCACTGAGTTCGAAAATCTTGCTTTGCGATTGCACTTGGATCGGTTCGCTGTAGGAGGCCAGTGCTCGTCAGTGTCCACACCATTTGCGATTGGTCAACAGTCAAGGCAACCAATTGCGCGTCGCCGCCGAACTTGATATCTTCGCCCGATTTTGTAAGAGCAATTACACGCGACGGATAACTGGTCGGAGCTGTGAATAATGCTCGCTTTGCGTCCCCTGCGGCAGCCATCCAAAGTTCTGCTTGGTAGCGTTGTTCGTCCAACTTCGATTGTTTAATCACGTCACCAGCTAAGTCTTCACCTTCAGCAAGTCGAGTTAGCAATCCTGGCAGCATTTGCGTCAAG
>JANNNN010000696.1:0-6997 GCA_031398555.1 Planctomycetia bacterium
CGACCATTATCCTAAGCGGGACGCTCTCTAACGCCTTCCGGCTGATCAGTCACCTATAAATTGTCACAATTGCATTCCTACGCAGAACGTCGATAACGCAAAGGCCTGGTGCTTTGTCCAGGTTAGTATATCGGGTTGGGCGGCATGCCAGCCAGAACAACATCAACCCTAAAATTTAATCTTGACGCTCCACCAGCCACCAAAACAACTCATTCGCTACAAAGATAGATTACAATAAAGCGATGAGCCCAATCGACTAATCGCCTCGTAGGATTCCGCCCCAATGAACCCGCTAACCGACTTCCTAGATCGCATTAAGTCTTGGAGCTTGCGATTACCAATCGGCTGGGGATTCGGGCACGTCGAGATCCATTCTTCACTGATCATTGCATTACCAACCCTCTCGGCATCTCTGATCTTACTCAGCTTCATGCGATTTGGGATGACTGAACTGCGAACCGCTGCCGTCACATTGCCACTGATCTGGTTGATCAGTTTGCTAATCCGAGTCGCCGCTCAACAGCTCGCAATCGGAACCCATGCAAACAATCTTGAAACCATCATCGGCCCCGCTGGCAATCTTTCAACCGATCACGAAAGACTCGACGGGCCTATTATGTTTTCTTACGCAGTAGCCGGCCAAATGGCTACTGCCTCTCTTATAATTCTTGGATTTGTTGTTTCAGCCGCCATTGCTCCAGTTAATCAATCGGCTCTTCTCAATCAAACAACTCTCACTGCAAGCGAATTATTTGATTTCAAAGGTGGTTGGACCAGCCGAGCGTGCGCATCGCAAATCATGTGGCTGAATCTATTCATCGGTAGCCTGCACCTTCTGCCCACAGTTCCCTTTGACATGCGAGCACTCGTTTACGCCTGCAGCCGTATTCGCAATCGCAGATTTTCACAATCGCATATCTATTCGACTCTCGCCTCCATGGACTCGCATTTGTCCTGCATTTTGCTCGGCGTCGGAATAGCATGCGCGATCCTTCAATTGAACTACGAAGGCCTAGTTACAGGGTGGTATGGCTTCATCGCCGCTTCTGTGTATTTGTTCGTCGGAGGAAGATGGGAAGCCGCGCGTGCTGCCGAATTCGACGAACCCGCACTGGAAGAGCCAGCCTTCATGAAGCGTCGCGACCCAGCTCACGCACGCAAGTCCGATTCACCCTTCCCAGCCCGTTCCGATTATCAACCCCAGGCCGCTCACTATTCAGCGCCTGATGCAGAACTCAATCCCGCGCTGGACCTCGATGAAATCCTTCGCAAATTGCACCGCGAAGGGGATAGCTCGTTATCCGATGTCGAACGCGAAGCCCTTCTCTCAGCCAGTAAGCGGCTCAAAAACCGACGCAATAACGGTTTAGTTCAGTAACACCTCGATCGAAGCATTTACCGCAACAGGGTTGCGCCTCATAGCCTAGAGTTGCCGCGTTAGTGACTACGCTGGGAAAACGGTCAGGTATGAAGGCTTTAACCCGGACGGGGTTAAACTCGCAGCTGACGCAACCCCGTTGGGCAACGCTCTGTGCGGCATTTTCATGCGTCACTCACGACCGCAGTTCCCGGAGTTCAGTTAGGTAGCTGGTTTCGTAAGTAACGGTCACTTAGATACACTTGTTGCTCACGAAACCAGCTACCTCTGCCCGTCTAAAATGCTTCACAGCGTTGCCCGTTGGGGTAGCAATAACCCTCGCCGCTCTGAGCCAGGGTAGCTCGGACGCAAGCCACCCTGGGCTATGAGACGCAGCTCCTGCGGGTAATTGCACATGCACTTTTTCTAATAGCGGCTATAATCGCACCGTCCGCCTTGCCGCCGGCAGTACTTCAACACGCACCGTGACCCGTCCTTCAGCTTACGTTTTCCACCCAAAGAGAGCCGAATGCTCCAGCTCAGCTTGCCAATTGTTGACGAAATTAAAGAAACTGCAGTTGCTCCGGATAGCGACCCCAACGCGCAGGTCCGCGGCCGATACGCCTTCATCAGCCTGGGGTGCCCAAAAAACCTCGTTGATAGCGAGCGTATGCTCGGACTGCTCCGCGATGACGGCTACCAACTGGTTACCGACCCCATTAACTCCGATTTCGTAGTCATCAATACCTGTGGCTTCATCGATAACGCCCGCAAGGAATCGATGGAAGCGATCGACGAAATGCTCGAACTCAAACGTCAAGGCAAAATCCGTGGCGTCATCGTCTCAGGTTGCTTGGCCGAACGCGAACGCGAACATCTGCTCGAACAACGCCCCGAAATCGATTCGCTCGTCGGTGTCTTTGGTCGAGATGAAATCACCAAGCTGGCTTCGCGGCTGATCGATGGCCTTGAAGAGCAACGCACTATCTTCCGCCCAGCCCCCATCCGCGCGCTGGCTGACACCGAACGCCTGCGCATCACTCCTAAGCACTTTGCATATCTCAAAATCTCCGAAGGCTGCGATCGACTCTGCACCTTCTGCGCGATTCCGAAAATGCGAGGCAAACACGCGAGCAAGCCGATGGACGACGTCCTGTTGGAAGCCCGTCAGCTCGCCGACTCGGGCGCTCGTGAATTGATCATTGTCGCGCAAGACACCACCTATTACGGTCGCGACATCTACGGCGAAAGTCGACTCACGCAACTGCTCGAGCAGCTCGAAAAAGTCAACGGAATCGATTGGATTCGTTTGATGTATTTCTATCCCATGTACATCGATGAACCGCTCGTAGAACACATCGCTGAATCGAAGAAAATCGTTCCTTACATCGATATGCCACTTCAGCACTTCAACGCAGAGATGCTCAAACGCATGGCTCGCCGCGTCGATCCGCAAGCGACGCGTGAACTCGTTCATCGACTGCGTGACCGGATCGACAATTTGGTCATTCGCACGACCTTCATCACAGGTTTTCCTGGCGAGACCGATGCACAATTTGAAGACATGGTCGACTTTGTTCAAGAAGCTCGTTTTGAACGACTCGGCGTATTCACTTATTCGCTCGAACCCGACACGCCTGCCGCGAAATTGCCCAACCATTTGCCGGATGATGTGAAGAACGCGCGTCGTGATCGCTTGATGGAAGTCCAACAGAAGCTCGCGTTTGACTGGTGCGAACGTCAAATCGGTGGTGCCATGGAAATCATGATCGACAAAGTGGTCGATGCCGACAAGAACGTTTGGCTTGGTCGCTCGTATGCTGATGCTCCCGACGTCGACGCCCTCGTATATGTAACTGGACAAAAGAAGAAACTGCTGGCCCAAGGTCAGTTGGTCCCCGTCGAGATCGTCGGCTACCGCGACTACGACCTCATCGCCGCTGCCGTCGGTAACGCCCGGTAGCCGCGGCGTCCAACGTAGCCTAGGCTTCCAGCCTGGGATGATTTACTGCAGATTGAATAACCGAAACACGCATTTATCCTTAGGCTAGAAGCCTAGAACTTTCCCAGGCTAGAAGCCTAGGCTACTATTCGCGAAAGCCAACTGCAGATGGACGCGCCGCCGGCCACTTCCACAGTCTTCAACGTTCCCAATACCTTATCGATGATCCGACTGGTACTCGCGATCGGGGTCGGGACCTTGATCGAAACTGGTTTCTACATGGCTGCAATGATCACGTTTTTGATCGCGGCCAGCACCGATTTCATTGACGGCTGGTGGGCTCGCAAATTCAATCAAGTCACCAAGCTGGGCCGCATCCTGGATCCGTTCGTCGATAAGATCATCATTACCGCCGCGCTCATCGCTCTCGTCGGAGTTGCCGGTAGCCAAGTCGCCGCTTGGATGGTAACCGTCATCATTGGCCGCGAGTTTTTGGTTACCAGCATACGCGCCATGGTCGAAGGCAAGGGCGGCGACTTCTCAGCCCGTTGGCTCGGCAAAGTTAAAATGGTAGTACAATGCGCCGCCGTGGTGGCATGTTTGTTGCATTTGCATTACGCCGGTCAAACCTCGTGGCTTAAGCCGACCGCCCTCGTGCTCCTGTGGTCCGCGACCGCCATCACGATCGCCTCCGGAGCCGATTACGTTCTGCAAGCCATCAAGAAACCACCCGTAGCATAGGCTTCCAGCCTGTGATCAAAAACAATCTGCTCCCAAAAAACGCTGAACTCAATGGATCAACAACCCACAGTCAACATTTCGCCTGAGTACCTCGAGCAACATCCGCTTGTTGCGATCGCGTTCATGGCATTCACGTTGATCTTCATGACGTTCATCGTAGGAGCCGTCTCGAGCTGGGTGTTCTTGATCCTTCGCGCAGTGCAGGGCAAGCCGATACTTACTACCGAACCGTGGAAACCGCGAGTGTGGGGCTTTGTCGATATCCTTTTGGCCGTCGTGTTCACCATCTTTTGGCAATTTCAAATCTCATTGATTGGCCATGGCCTCGGACTCGCACGTCATGATGCCGGCGAGGCACCGACACTTTCATTACCTCTGGCAACGCTTTCTGGACTTGGAAACGTAGCTGCCGTGTTAACGGTTTGTGTCTGGATCGCAGTCCGGCACGGAGCCTCAATAGCTCAGCTCGGTTTCAGTTTTGCACGCTGGTGGAAACACATCGCCATCGGAGTCGTCGCCGCCTTCGCGTGCATTCCGTTTGTGTACGCATTAATGGCCGCAATCAGTCTCGGCTTCGATAACAAGTACTCGCATCCGCTGCTTGAAGCGATGAAAAGCGAGGGGTCGATAGCCGCTTATTTGCTGGCCGTAACCAGCGCCGTCATATTCGCACCGCTTGTCGAGGAGTTCCTATTTCGAGTCCTCATCCAAGGCTGGCTTCAATCGGCTCCGTTCGGCTCCATCAAGTCGATCTTTCTTGGCCAGCGCGAAGCCTCGCAGCTCGCCTTTGTTGCCTCTTCATCCGACATTGTTTCCGTTCCCAATCAAGACAACCCGTACGCCCCACTCAATGTTACGGTCACCAATCTGGAACTGACCGACTTAAACCCAGCGTCCGCCTCGCTCACTCCACCGATCTGGCCATCATTCGTAACTGGCACTCTTTTCGGCCTCGCCCATTTTGGTTACGGACTCAGCTTTATTCCGCTAATCGTGCTCGGCATCATCCTCGGCCTGCTCTACCGCGCGACCCACTCCATCTGGCCTTCGCTGGTCGTCCACTTCATCCTCAACAGTAGCAGTATGCTAGCACTCGGCATCACGATCCTTATCGAAGGGGCGAACAGCCGTTGATTTCAATACTTTGCACGGTCGCACGAGCCCCGTAAACCGCAGCTAGTGCTTTGTCCACATTAAATTTTGGGGTTGAGTGTCGCACAATTGTCTCAATTGTTGCAGCTACGATTGGGACTATCGTGCGACAATAAAACCACAAACCCCAAAATCTAACAACTAGTTTTGAAATTCGCTTTGGCGCGTCCGCCAGCATAGTTCAGAGGAACAAAAGCTGCCGACCAAAACTTGATTGCTTTCAAATTGAATTCCTGTTGTTCTACCAAGCGAATGATGTTATCCATATCCACTGCTCAAAGTCTTCCCTAACCAATTGGCGGTGCCCGGCAGGCTGGATAGTTTGAGGAGTTGAGGCAACCAAGCGAAGGAATGTTTGGGCTGCGAGAGCTTTGCAAGGATGGGGAAATGTCAGCAATAACACTGAACGAAATCGCTGGGTGGGTCGGTGGCCGAGTTGTCGGCGATGGATCGCTTTTGGTTTATGATGCACTCCCGCTCCAGGACGCGTCACTAGCCTGCATTACCCTGGCGGACAATGCAAAATACGCCGATAAACTCGCAGCTTCACCGGCCCTAGCCGCAGTTGTGCCTCATGATTTTCCAATTGGATCGAAATCCCTGCTAATTGTCGACAAACCCCATGCAGCTTTCGAAGTCATCATAAAAAAACTCCGTCCGCAAGCCGCTTCGCACTTCGCAGGCATCCATCCAGCCGCACACGTCGACCCGTCAGCTCGCATCGGCTTAGGCACCGTCATCCAGCCCGGGGCGTGCATCGCTGAAAACGTCTTCATCGGCCAGCGTTGCACGATCTACAGCGGTGTGAACATTATGGCTGGCTGCTACGTTGGCGATGACTGCACGCTGTATCCCAACGTTACTCTCTACCCAGCGACGATACTCAATGAGCGCGTATTGATCCACTCGAGTGCAACGCTCGGTGCTTTTGGATTCGGCTATCGCATGGTCGCAGGTCGCCACGAACGCACTGCCCAGCTCGGGTGGGTCCAAATTGAATCCGATGTCGAAATCGGAGCGGGCACCACGATCGATCGTGGTACCTACGGAGCAACTAGCAACGGCGAAGGAACCAAGAACGATAACCACCTACAGAATGGTAACAACAGACACAACGGCAAACACAATCTGCTGTGCGCTCAAGTCGGCATCGCTGGCTCTAGCACTACCGGTGATTACGTGGTGATGGCTGGTCAAGTTGGCATCAAAGACCACGTTAACATCTCTGACAAAGTTACTATCGGCGCACAAAGTGGTGTGATGCAAGATATCGCAACTGGCCAAGTCATGCTGGGAAGCCCCGCCCTGCCGCACAAACAAACCATGCTGCAAATCGCCGCGACAACTCGTTTGCCCGAGATGCGCAAGCAGATTCGCGATCTCCAGCAACAGATCGAAGAACTCACGCGACTCGTCAAGGCACGCGCATCGAACACCGATCAAAACTCCGATTCGAATGAAGCTCGCAAAGCCGCCTAGTGGATCGCTTGCCATGACAAACAGACTGTCGAGTACTTTGGCAACGCATTCAACCATGGCACCCAAAGTTGGCATCGTCGCTGGCTGGGGCAGCTTTCCGATGGAAGTCGCCGAGCACTGCCGCGAGCGTGGCTACGAAGTTTATATCGCCGCCATCAAAGGACACGCCGACGCAAGACTCGCGCAGTTCGCTGAAGAAATAAAGTGGTTCGGAGTCGCAAAGCTCGGCGGACAAATCCAGTTCTTCCAGCGTCACAGAGTCCAGCAAATTACACTGGCCGGAAAACTCTTTAAAGACAAGATCCTCTTCCATGGCCTCGGCTGGA
>JANNNN010000702.1:0-7592 GCA_031398555.1 Planctomycetia bacterium
GGATATCGGCCGTATACTCCTTCCCATCGACGCGAACCTGAAGCGTCTGGACTGCTTTCAAATCGATGGTTTGGTCGACAAGCGTGCTTGGAACGGACTCCCAACTTGTAACTCGACGTCGGTCCACAGGTTTCCAAGTCGCATGGTTCGATTCGCTGTTGCCGGATTCCCAAAGTTCGAGCATCAACCCCGATTTGGCAATCGGATATAGCTTGCCTCCGTTTGGGCCTTTCTGTCGGTACATGCCCGCGATCATGATTTGCCCCATGATAGAGGCTGGCGGAGTCATCTGTGGGCGAATGCCTTCTGGTAATGCGCCGGCAAGCGTTGCCAACCGTTCCTGGACCGTTTGGCGAGCGGCTCGGATTTCGGTGCTCCAATCAAATTCAATGTAAATCACATTCAGGCCAGCGGTAGTCTGACTCCGAACGGCTTGCACACCGCTTGCACCGAGCAAAGCCGTTTCAATGGGCTGTGTAACGAGTGTTTCCACTTCTTCGGTGGCAAGCCCTGGACATTCGGTCAAAATAATGACACGTGGGCGATCGAGGTCCGGAAACACATCGATCGGCATCGTTGTTGCCAAGTAGGTTCCGTAGCCGAGCATCGCCATGCTAATGACGACGACTAACATGCGGTATCGAAGTGCGTTGCGAATAATTGAGTTGAGCATGATGGTGTTTCCTTAGTGTGCTGCGTGGGTTGTGCCATCGGCATGCACATGGATATCAGCTCGAACGCCACTCGCTGCCTGTGCCTTTAGAACGCGATTGAGCGCCGCTGCTGAACTCTGGGCAAGATACAAGCCAGGTGTTACGCTGCCATCGTTTGCAATCACGACATTCTGCCTGTCTTGGTGCAGGACGTTCACAGAGATTCGATTGAACAGGTCGCCATTTTGTTGAAACACGTATGCTTCCGGACCTTCGCGTACAACTGACGGTGCTGGAAGCACCAATACGTTTTGCATCTCTTCGACGGGAATATGCAGTCGCACGCGCTGACCAGGACGGAACCGCCAGACAGCAAAGACTTGGCCTTCCTTTTCGTAGGAACGGGATTGGTTTTCAAGGGGCACGAAAAACGATAGTGTCCGACTCTCCAAATCCAGAGAATTGGCGAGATGGCGAATGGTCAACGGCGCACCAATGTCCTGCCATGGTGAGCCATCGTCATCGCTGAATTCAGCTTGAACTGGCCAGCTGTGCTCGGCAACTTTGGCAAGTAACGTAGATTCCCTTTTGAATGCACTTCCTTCGATGTAAAGATCTTGATGGTTGGATAGCATCGACAGAAGTTGGCCGGCCTGAACTTGCTGTCCCAGGTCAACTTTCAGTTCTTGTACTTCGTATCGAGAACTTTTGTAGTTTTGCTCGGCCTGTTGATCGCTAGTCAAGAATCGCTGAGGTGGAGCCACCACTTCGATTGTTGAAACGAATCGACCTTCTGACACTGCATCGATCTGCGGTGGTGTTAGTCCACGAGTTAAAAGATCCTGGCGAAAACCTTGGATCGCAGCCGCTTGACGCTTTGCTTGATTGTCGAGTTCAACAAGCTTTACTCCGGTAACCGCTCCAGTTTGCGCCGCAGAATCTAGTCGAGCTTTGTTCTCAGCGATAAGTTGCAACTCTTTGGTCGCGCGAAAAAGTTCGGCTTGGGTGTTCTGCAAATACTCGCTGAATAGCCGTAGAGTGAAAAGTTTTTCACCCGGCCTGATCGTGTCTCCTGGAAACGCATGTACCTCGGCAACCGTGCCCACGGCAGGGGATGTCACACCACGGTCGGAGAATCCTGGACGGTCCGTAATGACTCCAGGAATTTGAATGGTCCGCCAGTACGTTTGCGGCTTGACACTCTTTGATACGAGATGAAAGTTTTTCCTTGCCGATTCGCTCAGCTTCAGCGTCTTTACTTCTTGCGGAGCGAGTGGCTTGCTCTCGCCGTGCGCATCCTTCGCGGCATTTGACGTGAACAGACCACGGAGTTTGTTTCCGATTTCAGTCATACTGAACAGACCTGCCAATACGGCAAGAGCGAATATGCATACAACGACAATGCGAATTTTCATGATTAAACCCATCGCTTGACCGAGGTTTTTTGGGCCAAGTATTGAATAGCTGAGAACGAATTGAGAGCTCATCATTGCGTAGGACGCGATGTGATGATGTGCTCGGCGGCTGATCGAAACGCCCAATCAAACGGAAGGCACGATTTCGCATCAATTGAGAATGCGAGTGCGAAGGGCAATCAGCAGCGAATCGACATTGTCAGTAAATAGATGGGGCAATGTCGGTGTTTATCTGGAAAATGCCAGCATTCACAAACGCCAATTGGTCGGGTCCGGAATTCGCAACAATGCAACCCAATCGGTTGAATGTCGATTTGTTGATTCTGCCTGACGTCATACGTAGAACGAGCCAAGAGCGGCACCGCTGATTCGGTCAGAAATACAGCGTCTTGATTATGATCGTCAGTACACTCGATTGAAGGCCGATGAGTTTTGCACTTAGTCTTAATTGTGTATTTGGCTGAGTCGTTGTGCGAATGTCCATTTGCATGACTATGATCATGTTTACTTTTGTCGCTGTGGCCGACATGGACGTGTGGTCGGCTACCATGTTCGAAACCTTCTTCAGACGACGACCCCACATGCAGATGTGGTACATATACAAACTGAGCGATAAATAGCGAGACTACCATCGCGATTGAGATCAGCGGCCTGAAAGGAATGGTAAACATGGGGAAAGCATAGTTTCGAATTTATGTACTCGAAGTCCCAATCAAAGCGGCATTCTATTAATCATATGCGTTGTACGGGTGGGAACCAGTATAACCGTCCCCGCCCCCTATTTCGCATTCTTATCCGCTTTGTCGGCGATATCTTTTTTGTCTCGTCCTTCCGCTCTCTGATCTTTCGGCTTCTTTTTCTTCGAAGCCGTACGCAGATCGTCCCGAGCACGTGAGGATGATGAACCAGTGTCGTGCGTGTTCTGCTGGCTGCGTTGATCAGACATAGTCGAGTCTCCAATTGTGGAAGCGACGAAAAGAATTGTGCGCGAAGGCTCGTCATGATTAAGCAATCCACATGCCGGTATGCATTGTGCAAGCATTTTTCCGGAAGAAATCATGTCCCTGCCCGGTGACCGACTCCGGCGAAGTTCTGTGATCGAACTGTGATCACCTCCGCGCGATGCAAAACCTACGTCACATGGTCCTGCCCCGTTTTGTAAGGAAATGCGAGAAGGGGAAAGTCGAGACAGAATTCGCGAGAGTCCTTCATGCATGCGTTTCGGTTACTATACAGCTCCATGAGCAATCCGTCTCTTCGGATTATTACTTTGTCGCTCGTACGGGACCAAGCCGATGCGCTCAAGAAGTTGCCATCTCCACACACCATCGACAGTGCGCTACAAGGGCGCTGCATTTCCGGCGGCGCAGCGAGTCCTAACGTGGCACAAACTGCCACTGCTGAAATTGAGGCACCCAAGAAAAAACGCCGTAAGTCCAACCAGGAGTCAGACTTCGGCGTCTTTTGTTACTCGGTGGCAGTTGCCACAAAGGCGGAGGGCACGGGACTCGAACCCGCAACCCCTTACGGGGCACTTCATTTCCAATGAAGCCGCTAGCCATTCGCTTACCCTCCATGATTTCGTGCTTTTCGTTCGAAAACGAATCGACGCAATCGGTCAGCGGTGGTGATTCACGGTTCGTCAGATGATAGCTACTAGACCAGCGAACGTAAATGCGGTTGTTGCCAAACCAAGCAGTTGGCAACTGTTTTGAAGCATTTTTGCTTTGATCTCAACGTTGACCTTGCGGGATTCGACCCCTTTTTGCGATATCGAACCGAGTCAACCGGCGGCGATTTTTTCGGACTTATCTATGGCTAGCAATTCACCTGTCATTCTTCGATTCCCCGAGCGTGTATCGCCAGAGGAAGATCCGATCGTGATTACGGGTGTGGGAATCGCGTCCAGCTTGGGCTCAACGCGAGAATCGGTCTGGCAAAACATCCAAATCGGTAAAAGCGGGATTCGGCGAACGAATGCGAACGATGAAGTCGGCGATCTGCAATTGCCCTGCGGTATGGTCGACTGGCTGCCCGAAGGCTCGAATTCGCTGAAATCGATTCAATTGACTCAACATGCGGCGGCCGAAGCGTTGGGCGACGCGACGATCGACTGGAGCACAGTGGATCGCCAGCGGTTTGCTTGCAGCGTATCGGCACAGTTCGGCGACATCGGTTACTTGTTCATGCCAGAGGGCGAGCGCGATTCAAAGCCGCTTGACGAGTACACACATCGGTGGTGGGATGAGTTCCTGCCGTCAACGCCCTCGCACCTGATCGGCAACCAGTTCCAGTTATACGGTCCACGCTTGTGCCACACCACAGCTTGCGCCAGTGGATTGATCAGCACGATTGTGGCGGCTCGAATGATTCGCGACGACCAAGCTGATTTTGCTTTGTGCGGGGCAGGCGATGCGGTCACCAAGTTGGTCTACGCGGCTTTCGCACGCATGGGTGTGCTGGCTGACGACGAAAATCCCGCCTCCGCTTGTCGACCTTTCGACATCAACCGCAAAGGTTTTGTGATTGGCGAAGGCGCAGCCATGATGGTGCTCGAGAAACGCTCGACAGCGATCGCGCGGGGAGCTCGCATTTATGCTGAACTGGCTGCGGCGCAAATGCTCAATCAGGCCCACCATGTAACGGGGCTCGACGGCGACGCCGGTCCTATGGAAGCCCTAGTTGAACGCTTGGTCTCTAAGGCGGGCTGGGATTATCTTGGTCCACAATACATCAATGCACACGGAACCGGGACAGAACAAAACGATCGCTGCGAACTGCAAGCGATTCGTACGGCGCTCAAAAATCGAGCTAACAACGTGCTGGTTAGTAGCAACAAGGCGGTTCTGGGGCACTTGATCAACGCGGCCGGAAGCATCGAATTAGCGCTGACAGCGATGGCGCTTCGCGATGGCTATGTTCCGCCAACGATGCATTTAGAGACCCCCGAAACGGTCGGGCAAATCGACTGCATGCCCAATTTAGGTGAGAAGGTCGAAATCGATCGAGCGCTCAAGTTATCATTGGCTTTTGGAGGGCATCTAGTTGGCGTTGCTCTTCGACGTTGCCCGATGACCGAGCATCAGCGAGCAGCGATTGCTTTGCATCCGCACGCCCTCCTTCGAAACCAAAAGAAGGCCGTTCGTCGAGCCGCTTAAGTTCCGAGCTTGATTCGAAGGCCAGCTTCCTGAAATAATCCAGTTGCGATTTGCGATGCTTTGTTCCACAATAGCATCTCTGACTGGCCAAATTTATCGCCCTCAAGTTCAGCTAGTCACGGTCGGTCCAAGTTTTTGTGGTCCATCACCAATCTCGATGCAAGCAACCAGGATGCAGATCAAATGCACAAACTGACGCTGCGAGTACTTTCAGGGGCTGACAGGGGACGCGTTTTCCGCGAGCTTACCACCCCATTGACTATCGGTCGTGAAGAAGGGAATGCGATCCAATTAAACGATGAACGCGTTAGTCGCTATCACGTGAAGATCCAAGACGATGACGGGCGCTTGGTTGTGACAGACTTGGAGAGCACCAATGGTACGCGTGTAAATGGTCATTCGTGCAGCCTCAAAATCCTACGATTTGGCGATACCATCGCAATCGGTCGAAGCGTTCTTCTAGTCGGAACTCGCGAACAAATCGCAGGGGAGTGGTTTAGCGATTGTCCAACACCCGGCGTCCGAAGCGAACGTTATCACGTTGAAAAAGGGGATCTCGAATCCTGGAACAATCGACAGGAGTACAGCACAGGTATCGAGGTGCGTTCCGCCGACAGTTCATGCTCTGAGATAACAATTCCTCGCGGTCTGTCGCGATTGCAAATCAATGAGTTGCGTGACATGCTCGACGGCATCCATAATGCGATGCGAGTCGTGCTGCATCGTGGGGCAGTGCATGAGGATAGTTGCAAGGCTATTGTTGATTCGAAATCGTGGCAGAGCCTACTCGCATTGCAGGATGAGATAAGTGTGTTGATTCGAAAAATCGAAGATCCACCAGACCATTCGCCACAAGATGTCGAAACTGGCCCTGCCTAGTGTGTGTTTCGCTCCGCCAAAGCAGCGAGATGCAGGCATGGGTAGCTGGTTTCGTCAGACACCGGATGATGTAAAGGTGTGGATTGCGCGCTCAACTTTGCCCCCTTTCGCATCCTCGAAAGTAGTGCCAGCGTATACATGGGCAGACTCCGCGGCGGAAGTTGCTCGCGTCCGCCTCTGCACCCGCCTCTGGCAGCGTCGGCCACGGGCAGTGTCCGCTTTCGAGTCCAAGAAAATGTCAGCCTCAACGAAAGTAGCGTGAGCCGCGATACAGGTGCGAGCGAACTCTGGCAGTGTTTCGCTGGCTACTTTTGCGGAGCAAAAGGCGACACTAAGTTGCGGGTTTAGGGTGCTTAGGTTTCGGCGCGTTCAAGAGCACTGTGATTGCGCCCGCGATAACAACTCCGAGACTGATCCAGAACATCGGCGTTGCCAATCCCCACGTACCCTTTTCCGTCAATGAGATGCACGTATTAATCACCGGCGCGAAGCCAAATACAAGCGGCATGACATAGTAAGGTTTTCCGCCCGCGTTGAAGGCCAGGATCACGCCCAGCGCACCAATCGCTCCAGCCGCGCCCGCAACAATTGACCAACTCAGGCCGCCTGCACTCCAGCTGCCCGTGTCAGCCGTTCTCGCATAGATAACGGCCAGTGGAGCAGCCACAGCGATGAAAAAGTAAGCCAGTCCGACGCAAGTGAAGGGACGCAGTCGACTGCCACCCATTCTCGCTTGACCCTGGTGTAACATCGGTCCATACGATCCCCAACAAATCGCCGCTACGATGATCGATAGAATAATCATCGGTACATCCGGAGTCGTTGTTGCTTTAGCGCTAGATGGAGTGGATTTGTCAGTGGCAGCATCACCCTCGACTGTTTCGCCAGCGGATACCTTTCCGGTTTCGGGTTTGGTTGGTTCTGATTTGGTTGGTTCTGATTTGGTTGGTTCGGGTTTGGTTGGTTCTGGTTTAGCTGGTTCTGGCTTAGCTGACTCTGGCTTAGCTGACTCTGGTTTGGTTGACTCTGGTTTGGTTGACTCTGGTTTCGCGGGTTCGACTTTTGGAGTTTCTGCAGGGACTGTAGGAACAGTTGTCTTGGGTTCCGTTTGTTGCAAGGGAGCAGGCTGCGTGACGGCAGGTGGCAACTCGGGCGTAGGTTCTTGAGCGACGGCAATCGCTGGCTTGCTCTCCGCTTGTTTGCTGTCATTTGATTTACTCTCTACTGGCTTGCTGTCGGCTGGTGGGGTTGGTTGAATGACCACTGGCGGCAGTTCTTGCGGTTCCTCCTTCGGTGCAACGGGTTGTTCTTGAGGAGTCGCTGGTGGAACGGACTTCTCTTGTTGGACAGCCGGGATTGCAGCTGCCGGGGTTTCCGCAGGCGCGGGTGGTTGAATGACGACAGGCGGTAGCGGATCTTCGGCAAGCGGTTCCTGAATCAAGATGCTTGAAACGAACCGAACTGAACTTTGAACTTCGAGCTGTGAG
>JANNNN010000713.1:0-6341 GCA_031398555.1 Planctomycetia bacterium
AGTTCGGCCGCTTACTTATTTCCGCTGGCGTGAAGCTCTGGCCGAAGATCTTCGTTAACCTACGAGCCAGCTGCCGAACGGACCTTCAGGAGCAGTTTCCGGACCATGTGGTCAACACGTGGCTGGGGCACTCAAGCCGCATTGCAGAACGGCATTATCTACAGACGACCGATGCCCATTGGGAACGAGCAGGACTCGTAACGGCGGTGTTCGGCGGTGTAGCCGGCGGTGTAATCCCTGCCGATCCAGCGGCATCAGCAGCAACGCAAAATGCAAAAATCCCTGGAAATATGGCCTCTGATAGCGCCGGATTCCTAGGGATTTCATCAATAATGCCCCCGCAAGGACTCGAACCTTGGACCCGGTGATTAAGAGTCACCTGCTCTACCAACTGAGCTACGAGGGCGGCGGGATTGGTCTGGAGAGCTAACAGCTTCCAAAGCCAGAATGCCGAGTGATGGAATTTATACGTTCTGTGGGACATGGCAAGCCCAAGTGCTTTGGTTTCAGGTTTTTTCCTTGCAGGAGCTTGCTTTACTTACGATTACGATGCGTGCGGATAGTATTGTGGGCGAAACTAAATGGGGCGATTGGGGTTTCTTTTTGGTAGCGACTATGATGTAGAATCAGTTTTTGGGCGATTACGTTCCAGATGGTACGACTTTTCGGTCAGTTTCACTGGCTCATGAACGAGAATCAACTATGCGACTACTTTCAGTATTCCTCCTGTGCCTGTCGGTTTCTCAGTTCGCCGTTTCTGAGCTAGCCTGGGCGCAGCCGCCGGGCGGTGGCGATCGCGGTAGCCGTGGCGGCGGGGGTGGTTTTCCTGGAGGCGGAGGGTTTCCAGGTGGAGGTAGTTTCCCAGGGGGTGGCGGCGGTTTTCCAGGCGGTGGGGGAATGCCTGGGGGCGGCTTCGGCGGTGGAATGCCAGGTGGCGGCTTTGGAGGAGCATCGCGCGGCGGCGGCGAACGTGGGGCGGGAGGCGGCTTCAATCCAGCCGATATGCTCAGTCGCTTTGACCGCAACAACAACAAAATGATCGATCCAGAAGAAGCAGAAGGTCCTGCCAAGTTCTTCCTGGAACGTCTAGCTCAGAGCAACCCGAAAATCGATCTGAAGCGCCCCGTACCCTTGGACATGCTTACCAAGGAAATGGAAAAAATGCGTGGCGGATCGGGTGCCGAGGAGCCTTCAAAGGGGCCAGCCAAACCTGAGTTATTAGTGCCGGATTTTAGCCTCGATAGCGAACCGGCCTTAGTCGAAGGTTTCGGAAGTACCAGCACAAAATTCAATGTCAAAGTTGAAGAACGCGACTTGAAGGAAGCTGAAGAACGAATCCGTCGCTACGATCGGAACAACGATGGCATTTTGAGTAAAGAAGAGATCGAAGGCAATCGCTGGGGCGATGATCCGATGCAATTTGATCGTAACGGCGACGGAAAAATTTCGAAATCTGAGATGGCTGTCCGATACGCAAAACGCCGCATCGATGAGAAAGTGGCACCTGCGAATACGCAGCCCGGCGGTGATCGAGGTCGCGGCGGGTCTATGTTCGGTGGAATGCAGGGCGCACCAGGAATGCCCGGGGCCATGGGGGCCAGCGGTGGTTGGTCGAGACCAGAGAACGCAAACTCGCGTAAAGATAAAGCCGAAGAGAAAGATCGCTTTGGTGAAGCCAAGTCTTATCGCATGAAAACGATAAAAGAAAAGACCGACGGTACGAAGGGACTGCCCGACTGGTTCGCTCGCAGTGATGCGGACGGTGATGGTCAAGTTTTCGTTAGCGAATATAGCAGTTCACTTACTTCTGAATCGCTAGCCGAATTTCAGAAGTTTGACCTGAATAATGACTTTATTATCACAGCCAAAGAGTGCTTGGCAGCAGTCAAGAACGGTGTTTCTTCAAGTGCAAAGAGTTCCTCGAGCTCGTCTGCGTCTTCGACCCCAGCAAGTTCGGCCAGCGTTGTTCCAAGTGCTGGGGGATCGTCAGTATCTGCCGAAAAGATGGAATGGGCTAAAAAACAAATTGTCAAATACGACACGAATAAGGATGGTAGATTAACGGTAGATGAATGGAAATCGATGATCGTTAAGTTGCCCGATGGTGCTGACGCAGACGGCGATGGTGCGGTAACGGCAGAGGAGTTTGCTGCGTCGCGGAAGTGAGCTGGGGGCTATTAAAATGTCGCCACTGGTTGTCTGCACAACAAGGCAACGCTGAGAGGCATTTTCATGAGGCATCCAGCTGCACGAGTCAAGGAATCCCTTTAGGTTGCTGGTTTCGTCAGAAACCGCGGGCAAAGAGGTGGTCGCTGACAAGCACCGGTTTCTAACGAAACCAGCTACATTTCCTTGTCCGAAACGCTTCACAGCGTTAACTCCCAGGGTTTCGAGTCGTTCCACGGCGTGCCACCCAAGTCAACAATATGGTGTCTGCCTCTCAGGGGAATTGAGACAAATGTGTGAGAGTAAGTAGGGCACTTAAGAGCTACAAATTGGGACAATTGTGCGACACTCAGAATGTATCTTCGGGGGCGACGATCTCGAGCAGCTCTATGGCTGGTTCGTCGTTGCAATAGATCAATGCAGTGCGGCCAAAGGTTTCATGTCCAGGACGTACGCCAAAATAACTACCCAGCTCCTCGCCGCAATGCACTCTCCAAACGTCTAGCAACTCTACGTGCCGCATGACGTTGTGCTGGATTAAAACTCGGCCAAGTGGGGTCTGCTTTGCGAGGATTTCAGCTCGAGCTTCGGCGTCAATTGCGTCCAGTTTGAGACGGACGATGCCGTACTGTACGACTCGATTATCGCTCGTCCGACGAAGTAGAATCTTTCGGACGTAGTGGGTTTCGGATTCTTGACTTTCGAGGACTTCGACGGATACAGGGCACCCATGTCGTTGTTCTACCGTAACGGTCATATGCGCGTCGTGAGCCAAAAGAGGTTGGTAAGACGCAGGCGCCTGGGACTTGTCGCACTTCATGAACTGGCCGAGCTCAGTAACCTCAGCATAAAGCAATCGAATTAGATTCCCAAGCTTTGTATCTAGGGCCGGCGCATCTGAGGCAGGGGCACCAACCGTACCTAGGGCGGGGGCATCGGGGGCGGGAGCAGCTGGCGGATTGGCCTTGGTCACGTGACGCTCCGTGGTTTTTTCCGTATTCGGTTTCAATTGGATGCAACGATCGGAAGGGTTCCGACAGGAGTCATCGTAACCAATGGCGGAGTGGCGGGCTCGTGCCGCTGCAACACGGTGTCGACCAGATAAAGCAACATGCGCTGTAGCGGATCGGACTCAAGAGATCCAATTACTTCTAAGGCTCGTTGTTCGTGCTTGTCGATCAAGCGATTGGCTTGTTCAAAAACTCGAGCTTTGAGGTAGAGTTGCTCCACTCGATGGACTCGATCGGTTTCACTCAGTTCGCATTCATGACTGGCCAGCGACAACAATTCTGTTTGTTCTGTCTCGTTCAGACTGGCCAAGGCAAGAGCCCATAGCAGAGTTGGGCGGCCGCCAAGCACGTCTCCACCAGCGAGCAATTTGTTATGTTCATCGCCTTCCCAATCGTTGAGATCATTAAGAATCTGGAAAGCGACGCCGATGTTGCGGGAGAATTGTCGAATGGGGTCGGCCAGGTGATTCGCGGCACCGGCCAGTCTTGCTCCGGTGAACAGTGCGGCTTCGAAAGCCGGCGACGTCTTTAAAGCATAGACCTTCAGTGCATCGAGCGGTGTCAGGCGTTTGTCCTTAGCGTCGCGCCAAAGCAACTCAGCCCCCTGACCTTCAGCGAGTCGAGTGTGAGCGCCTGCCAAGCAATCCATGATGTCGGCGGCGGCGTCGGGACCTAGCGCCGCAGCCTCGCGGCTGACCAAGCGATAGCCCAAGCCGATCAAGTAATCGCCCACGTTGATCGCTGTAGGGAGACCAAAGCGGCGGTGCATGGTGGCTTGTCCGTAGCGGAAGCAATCATCATCTTCGATATCGTCATGGACCAAGCTGGCTTTGTGGAACATCTCGATGCTCATCGCGGCTCTGAGAACAGCCGTCGGGTACCGAGTAATCGCTTCAGCACCATCGGCTAGGGAGCCCTTGCCACCGGTCAATGCATCGTAAGTCGCGAGGGTGATAAACGGTCTTGAATACTTGCCGCCGCGGCGCACAAAATCCAGTGCCAAGGTCTCGGTGCAAGCGATTGGATCAATGCCCGCAAGTGGATCCTTTGAATCTTCGTCGAGCGGACGACTCTGGCGAGAACGCACAACGAGTTCGTCGAAGCGCTCGGTTTGGAACATGTCATTGGCGGCTCGGAGCAAATGGACATAGCTGCGTGTTTGCTGGACTGGCGCGGCTGCCCGCGCCTGGATCATTTCCAGTACCCAGTCTTGATCGACGCTCGTATTTCGACAGTCGCTCGAAAGGAGTGGCACGGCCATGCAAGGAATTCCCGAAAGCAGAATCTTGTCGATCGCTTTCTCAAGAACGTTCAGACAAGCCACACCGACGATTGCATCTACATAGCCGCTGACAATGATCTTTAAGACGACGGGAGAACCTTCGGCGACGAGAACTTTGTAGCCCATTTCTTCGGCGATTGTGCGAAAGTCGGCGATGCTACAAGCCCCGCACTTTTTGCAGTTCATGCCAAATTCGTCGTAGTCGGCGGGACATCCCTCGGCGTGTTTCAAACAGTGCGGCAGGAGGAACAAGCGGCGACTGGGATCGGTTGCGGCAACTTGATCTTTCCAAAATGCACCGCTGAGCATCACCATGATCCAGCCAACGTAGCCTTCGCTGAGATTCTCGCGTTCGAGCAATTGTCGCGAAAGGGTCTCCATTTCGTCCTTGCTGAGCGGTCGGGACTTATCCAGCTTGGATGCCACTTCGTTGCAAACATTCTTCAAGTGTTCGCGAAGCGCAGCGGTCTCGGGGACCAACTTCAGATGACTGGTTTTACGACGGCGCGACTTGGCAGACGCGTCCACAGTTGGTTGAGCTCCACTGTTCTGATTTTCACTGTTGTGATTTTCACTGCTGTGATTTTCACTGTCCTGATTTTCAGTGTCCTGATTTTCAGTCGTGACTTGAGTTTCACTTCGATCAAGGGATGCAGATGACAAAGCGGCCACTCCTGAGGGAGATTGTAGGTCTGATTTTGAGTCGATAGAGCATCCAGCAAGTTTATCTAACCCGCTGACCTGCTCGCAGTTCCGTCAAGTTCGAATTGTTCTAATGCCGCACCCAGAGCGGCCAAACTAAAGATCGCTGGATACAGGCGTTCGTGGTACCAAAGTTTCGCAAAATAGAAACCAATCGGCCAGCTGCAATGCAAATTGCCGTGCCCGATAGTTTCCATCAACCATTCTAAGCCTCGCATTATAGTTCGGGTGTACATCCTCACGCCACCACACTGAACCAGGGCTTCCAAAGCAAGTGCGGTTTCTTCAATCGAACTGCCTACTGACTTCGGGTCGCTGTCCGTGTGGCCTCCATCTCCAGCGGCAGATAATCCGCCCTTGTAAGCGACATTGGGGCCCCCACCCCAACCACCGTCCGGATTTTGATTGTCGATCAAATAGGTTAAGCCGGCTTGTGCCGCCGGATCGTCGATTATCGATAAATCTGCGTAGGCAAGTAAAACCTTGGCGGTTCCGTAAATCGGATTTTCTTCCCGAGGATGATCCTGGTTGCCGAACCACAGCGGAAGCCAACTGCCATCGGCCTGTTGTTTTCCAGTCAGATAGCGTCGTCCGCGGAGCATCGCGCTCGTGATGTGCATGTTGGACGGGGTGCGCGGATGGTCTTTGCGCAGCCGATCAAGTTGAGGTAGCCAAGCGTGGAAGGCGCGGAGGGCGTGGGCCGTTAAGTCGGTTCCGCTGCGATCAAATGGCAATTTCCCCCAGCCGCGACAAAAGGTTGGCCAACCGCCGTCACGATTTTGCAATTGGACTAGCCAACGCAGGCCCTTGGCAACGGCGTCCATCGATTGGATTTTCAGCCGGTGCATTTCATGATGCGAAAAGTCGAGTGCTGCGATCGCCAACAGCGCTGCCGGCGTATCGTCCGCATCCGGTACTGCACCACTCAAATCGGTCCAGCCCCAGCCACCCGGCATCGCACCTGTAAATGGATGACGCCGCTGGTGCTGGCAACTGAGCAACCATCGAACGGTCATAGCAGGTATCTCGGGGCAGCAAGTAGAATTCGCTCGGAATTCCAAGCTACCAGTCGCCAAGCTAGTAGTAGCTGCAACACGCAGCGGAGCTTTCGTTCGTCGCTTGATCGCGACGACCGAAAGACTTGTCAGCCAAGTTGCCAGGTTTGTATCGATCGGCCAACT
>JANNNN010000460.1:0-1816 GCA_031398555.1 Planctomycetia bacterium
GTGCAAACCTGTGGGACACGCAGCAAAATCGCTTCGTCAGTTACCGTGAAGCCCGAATGGCAAGCCGCTGAATGCGGCGGATGGTTCCAGCCTAATTCTATCCCACATGTTTGACATGTGTTTGGCCCCTTGCCACGTTGCGATGTTGCTGGCCCTTCGGGCCAGCGGCCCAAAGGGCCAGCCGTTCATCCAGCCCGGCCCAACGGGCCGGGGAACGGACCTCACGTCAAAGAACGTTAAAAATTCGACGTAGTATTATTTAGATCGAAGTCAGAAATCAACCTCGGTAGCTAGCTCCGTCACCGACCGCCTTTCCGAGCGCGACGATAACCAGTATTTTGATGATGATTCCTTTTAACAGGGACATTGGATCCAGTATACCACTTACGATGATCGCAAGAATGTAGAGGATGAGACCGGCCAAAGGACAGAAGACTGGGAACTGGTAAATGAGTGCGCCTAGCAGCAGCATGACTGCTCCCACTGCCATGAATGCTCCATAGAAAATCTGCACAAATTGGAGCAACGCTTCCTGCGACATTGCCACATCGCCGCTCTTCATTACCTCTTGGACTTCGTTGGGCGCGTTGAAAAGCAAAAATCCGTTTAGTCCGATCGACAGCAGTCCAACTAGGATTAGCGTAACTTGAGCCGTGCCCAAAGCTCCACTGCCGCCTCGCTTTCGCTGCTCTTGCAGTTCCTTTTCGGCTCCGCGAATGTACTCATGTGTGAGCTGCCTTGCATCTGGAACTATGACGGGCGGTGGCGGCTCATAATCCTCTTGTTCAGCATCGACATACCAAAACTCCGCGCCCTCTTGAGATGGCGGTGCATGCAAAACCTGCTGCGGCGGCAATTGATTTAGCCAATCGCCGCCGGGTTCAGTCCGGACAACAGATACAACGGTCGTTCCACGCTGAGTTTCAGGCTTTGTTCCAGGCTGAGTTTCAGGCTTATTTTGCACCGGGACCATGACGAGTTGACCGCATGGACATCTCACCGCTTTCCCAGCCGCACTAGAAGGACTTCGAAGCTGGCGGTCGCATTTCGAACAACTCACCAGCAAACTGTTTGACTCGCGGGCTTTCGCAAGCCGGGGAGGCTTGGGTTTGGCTGGTGCTGGATTGGTCACCGTTGGCTTCGTAATGGTCGCGACGGTTGTTGCGGTGGCTTTGGCAATTTGCGGGACTGTAAACGCAGTACCGCAGGGACATGTGGAACGCTGTCCGGCCAAAGTTGGTTTGACCAGCAGCGTGCGTTGACATTCAGTGCAATTATATCGAATCATCGCACTAGCCAATATTGAGAGCTACGTCTATCTGCTGCGCCACAGTCTTCAGTCGTTCGCCATCGCCGCCGCTAACTTCAGCCGCGACCCAACCATAGAAATCGATATCGTCGAGGGCTTTGCGAACGTCCGCCCAAGGAATATCGTCCTCAGTAATATCCGCCCATTTGTCGCCGGCTCGCGCAAATCCCTTGATGTCCAGCTTAACAACACGATGCCCCAAAGTGCGAATCCATTCAGCCGGATTGCCATACTTCCAGTGATTGCCAATATCGAACTGCATACCGACCCAAGGCGATTTAAACTCGTCGACGTACTTTACAAATTTTTCGGCTGACTGATTGTTTGGTCCATCGTGCACGTACAAGAACTGATTCCAGACGTTCTCAATCGCGATCGTCATACCTAACTCTGCCGCCAGTGGCAAAGCCTGCTTGATGTTCTCGAACCAGCGGTCCCGTCGCGCCCGCTCCCGCCGACGGGTCACGATGCGTGCCCTTCCTCATGCGATGGCCCGGATCAGCGCCG
>JANNNN010000757.1:0-5197 GCA_031398555.1 Planctomycetia bacterium
GACGGTTACTGGACTCGAGCTAGCGATTACAGCATCTATCAAGATGAGAAGCGCAAGTTCCACATGATTCCTCACGACATGAATGAAGCCTTTCACGGAGCGATGGGTGGCGGTGGTCCTGGTGGCGGACGCGGTGGTCGAGGCGGCCCTGGGGGTGGAGGCGGAGGACCTCGCGAAGGAGGAGCTGCACCCCGACCTGATGCACCCCGACCTGATGCACTAGGAGGAGAAGGCCCACGTCCGGTTGAAGGCGGTCCTGGCTTCTTCGACTTTCTTGGTTTCGGAGGCCCAGGTGGTCCCGGCCCTGGTGGTCCTGGTGGTCCTGGAGGCCCTGGTGGCATGAATGAAGGCAGCATAGATCTCGATCCACTGGTCGGACTAGATAACCCTCGCATGCCGTTGCGCAGCAAACTGCTGGCCGTTCCAAACTTGAAAGAAAAGTACTTGCACTGCGTCCGCATCATTGCAGAACAATCGCTGAGTTGGGACGAGCTCGGTCCTGTCATTACGAGCGCACGCAAGTTGCTCGACAAAGAAGTCGCTGCTGATACTCGGAAGCTGGACTCTTATGAGAACTTTGTCGCGGCTACGAATCCCGAGTTACCCGCTGAAGGCAAACCGCGCCAAGGGCTTCGCAACTTTATCGAAGTTCGCAGCGCTAACTTGCTCAAAAATGCAGCCGTCGCCGCGGTGAGTTCACCGAAGGTTTCAAAGCGGATACCAGTTGCCGCGCCGACTATTGACTTGAAGGCAATTGATTTGAAGACCAGTCCTGAAGCGCCTAAAGTCGGTAAGGCGCGAGTGATCATCAACGAATTGTTGGCGGGCAACACCAAGAGCGGCAAGGATCCACAGGGTGAATTCGAGGATTTCGTCGAACTCTACAATCCAACTGGCGAAACGACGGTCTTGAGCGGCATGTATTTGACCGACAGTGACAAATCGCCTCGCAAGTGGCGGTTCCCGGATGGTACTGCGCTGGCGGCCAAGTCCTACTTGGTAGTGTGGGCTGATGAAGACAGCAGCGCCACTCCTGGTCTGCATGCAAATTTTAAACTGTCGAGCAAAGGTGAAACGGTTTATTTGGTCGACAGCGATCAACGCAGCAATGCGGTCGTCGACTATGTAAAATTCGAAACCCAATCGAATGACGTTGCCTTCGGTCGCCTACCAAGCAAAGCGGACAAGTGGCAGGTATTAGTTCCAACGCCTGGCGCCGCCAATCGCGCTGGCGAGTAAGGCTAATGGACGGAACTAACTTCGCCCGGTCAGCGAAAAGTGTTGACTTAACAGCAATACTCGAAAGTTAGCCGCAGTGATAATCAAGTTCTTCCATCCGTGGGAAAGTGTTTTTCTGTTCGCGGGCGACAAGCGATAGACTCCAAAGACAAACTCGTCCCGGGGCTTTTTCCGCTGGGATCCAAACTGCTTTGCCCGTACCGCAAATGGGCTGTTTTCCGTATAATAGGCTGCATGGATGTTTTAGGAGCTGGATGACCCGCGCGATTTTGGAATCGTATACACGGAAGCACTCATGGCCAGGATTCGTTTTTTGCACGCTGCGGACGTGCATTTGGATAGCCCACTTTGCAGTCTGCGGAGCTTGGATGAGGCTACCGCTTCCCAATTGCACCGTGCGAGTCGCAGGTCGATTGAGACGATCGTGCAAACCGCAATCGCTCAGAAAGTCTCGGCAGTCGTGTTTGCTGGCGACTTGTTTGATGGCCCGGTCAAAGATGCTGGTGCGGGACTGTGGGTCGAAAGCCAATTGAAGCGCCTCGTGCGAGAAAAAATCGCTGTGGTGCTGATTCGAGGCAATCACGATGCGGTCAGCAATGCGCAGCGAGTGATCCACTGGTCGGACGGCATTCATGAACTGCCGAGCGATGCGCCGCAGACCGTTTTATTGGACGAAGCCAGACTAGCGATCCATGGCCAGAGCTTTGGTGCGCGAGCTGAGTCAACCGATCTTGCAGCCTCTTATCCGGCGGCGGTGATGGGGTATTTCAATATCGGACTGCTCCACACCTCGCTTAGCGGTTCTTCTCAACACGATAGCTATGCACCAACTTCGATCGGTTTGCTCGAAAGTAAAGGTTACCAATACTGGGCGCTGGGACATATTCACCAACGCACCGAGCAATCGTTGAGCGACAAATGCTGGATCGGCTACAGCGGCAACACTCAGGGGCGACATGTCCGCGAGTGCGGCTCAAAAGGCTGCTATGTCGTTCACGTTGAAGACAACCACATCGAAAAGATGGAGTTTATCCCGACGGACAGCCTGCGTTGGCAACTGATATCGATCGATTTGCAAAACGCTCAGCGATTGAGTGACATTGAGGATCTAGTTGAAGACGCGCTGAGTCCGTCGATGGGCGCGACCCGCAACGACGGTGTCGCACTGGCGGTTCGCTTGCACTTGCAAGGGAGCACTTCGTTGCATGCTGAACTAACGCAACCGGCCACATTTGATCGCTTGGCAGATGCTCTTGCTCTCCGCATCCATGAATTGGGTGACGTGTGGCTGGAATCGATCAAGGTTCGGACGCATCCGGCCAAGATGATGTCAAATGCCGACTTGGACGTGCCACTCAAGTACCTCTCGCTTATCGCGGACGAAGTCCGTGAGGACACCAAGTTGCAGAAAGAGATGTGGAAAGAGCTGGACGAATTGTTGAAGAAAGCTCGAGTCGAATTGTCGGAAGTGGATTGGCCGCTGTTGAGCGAAACCGACCGCGATACTGAACTGTTGAGAATGCTCTCGCAATCCGAAGATCTCTTGGTCTCGCGACTGGTTCGGGCAGGTGACGCATGAAGCTTGATCGAATCATTCTTGAGAATTTTGGTGTTTACGCCCGGCAGAAATTCCAATTCGACTACGCGCCGTTGGTGCTTGTGTATGGACCGAACGAATCGGGCAAAACAACGGCCCTCAACGGTCTTCGACATGCTATGTTCGGATTCCCATCTCGCAATCCGTATCTAACTGGCAAGCCGATGTCGGCCGAGGTGTTTGGGAAATTGGCAGATGGAAGTGTCTTTCAATTTTCTCGTAAGAAGGCTCGCAAGGACGAAGTTTCTGGCAAGCACGGACCGAGACGGTTAGAAGCCGAGGATCTTCCGACTCTGTTCGGCAACATGGATTTGGAAAGTTACCAACAGCTTTTTGGATTCTCGCTCGAAGAACTTCGCGCTGGCGAAGCGTCACTGAAAAGTGCAAAACTATCCGAGGCTCTGGCTGGCGGTGGCATGGGCGGTGCCAGTCTACTTCAGCATGTGCGTGACGAATTGTCGGCATCGACAACTACCCTTTATCGCTCACGCGGCGCCAGTCAAATCGGCACACTGCTGAACGAAATACGCGAACGCCAGGATGAATTAAAATCGCTGCAAGTTTTGCCACAAGCAGTTGAAGAATTAAGAGAGAAACTGCGATCGGCAGTCCAGCAAGGCGAAGACGCCAAGACTCAATATGCCGAATTGCACAAACAGTTCACTCGCACGGAAAAGTTGAAACAGGCCTATCCAAAACGACAAGAACTGCTGCGCATCGACCAAGCTCTAGCGGCAGTTTCTGTTCCCGACGGAGTCGATGCAACTTTTATCGCGCAGTGGAGTGACTATGCGCAGCAGCAAACCAACTTGACTCAAGGCGTGCAACAAGAACAAGCGAAACTAGCTCAAGAACAGCAGGCGATCGGCCTGCTCGTAGGTTCAAACGCGACAGCGGAATTTAGTTCAAGTGTCGAAGCCATCGGACATCAAGCCTCTGATATTCCCAAACTTCGAAGTCAGTTGGTTGATTTGAAGCGGCAACATGATGAAGCGGCAGTTGGTCGAGCGCGAGTCTTAGAGACGCTTGGCATAAGCGAACCAAGCGAATCGATGCTCAAACTCTCCGTAAGCGCGCCGCAGCGGAGTAAGTTGGAAGGCTGGGCAGCGAATTACGAACGAGCATTTCAAGAACTGCTTAGCGTTGCAGCCAAACTAGAATCGACCGCCGACCAGTTGGCTCGGATGGATGATTCGAGCGCGATCGACATTCCGGATAATCTCTCGACGCTCACCGAACTTGTAACTCAGATTCGTGATGAGGAATTGGCGACCGATGAGCTCATTGAATCCGTTTGTGAGAAGTGTGAATCGGCTGAATATGAAATCTCGGGTGCGAGGCTCAAGAATCGACTGACCGATTGCCCGACGCTCGACTACAGCTGGCCAGTTCCCGCATCCCAAGACGTCGCCCGCTTCCTTCGAAACTTTGAGGAACAGCAGCGCGCTGCGACACAGATCGATCGCGAGATTCAACGTCTTGAAGCCGACCGCACAGCATCGGAGAAAGAACTCCGCGAGTTAGAACGTGATGGTGAACGATCAACCTGGGGTGAGCTGCGTCAAATTGCAGCGGAGCGCGATCAAGTCGTTGACAACTGGATCGATGACTTGTCCGAGCCGCTCATTGCATGCAGCCTTACGCCCGAGCAGCAGAAATTGCGACTGCAGCAGCTTCGATTGATATTCCAGCGTTCTGATGGATTGCTGCAACAAATCGTAGATACGGCCGAGACGCTGGCAAAAATCTCACAGGCACAAAAGCACTTACAGAATATCAACGACAATATTTCAAGTTTACGTCAGCAACTAGTTCAGGAATCGGCACGCCGCGGGGAACTCGAGCAGCAGTGGCTGGATGCTTGGAATAATTGTCCGTTTAGTCCACTTTCTCCGGATTTAATGTCGAGTTGGGTATTGGAATTTGAGTCTTGGTCACGCGTGGCGGCAGCGCTGGATATTGAACGCAGGAAGCTCGTAACTCGTCGCGCGGCCATTAAACAACTCCGCAGCCAATTGATCGATCAGTGGCCGACGGTGATCGAATTCGAAGCTTCTTGGCAAGGCTTGTTGGATCAGCTTGAGAAGTGGACGCAAGTGGCCCGCGTCAGTCATTCCGAAGCCGCACGCCGAGCGTCAGTTCTATCGATGTTCGACGAATTAGAACAGCGACACGGTGTATTAACGAATGAAAAGCTTGAACTGGAGCTCGCGTACAAACAATGGCTCGCAACGAACGGCTTGCCAGCAATGTGGCCGCTCGCTCAGGTTACGGTACTGGTTGATGGCGTCGATCGGTTGAAGCGTGATTTGCAAACGTTAAAGCGAAGTGAGACGCAGCTAGAAGAACTGCAATTGCGAG
>JANNNN010000778.1:0-6549 GCA_031398555.1 Planctomycetia bacterium
TAGCGCCTTTTGATGTTGCGATATTTTGTTTCTGGGTGTGGGTAAGCCTAGCTAAATGTAGTTGAACAACGACAATTTGGTAACTTGCCCCATCAATTGCAAGGATGCTTGCAAGGCTGCTTGGCGACCGGTCAACTCGGAGGTTACCTGCGCAAAATCTGCATCCAATTCGTTTGACTCAACTTGCTTCAGCGATATCTGCTCGTCGGCTGAGCTGCTTTTGATGCTTTCGATCGATTGCTGCCGTGCGCCAACGATCCCACGGGCAAGCGAAAGACGTTGTAAATCAGCGTCGATGGAGTCGACAATTTGGGGCAAATCTTCGGGGCGATTGTTGGTGATCGCAGACTTCAAACGCGTTATGGAACTGAACACGCCTTCGACTTGAACACCGCTTATATCATCACCCTGGATGACCGTGCTGGCACCCGTTGTAACACCCGATGCCGAGGTAGCTCCGCGAGCAACAAGACCCAGCCCCCACGCGGCTTGACTGCCGCCGACGTTTGCAACCGATAGTGGCTGGGCACCTTCGAGCGCGGACAGCTTTAAACCGTTACCGTTGCTGGCAAGCGACGCGACCACCCGCGTTGCTGCATTGAAGTTCGTAGAGTTATTGTTAATTCGATTGATGACATCGTTTACAGTCAGTGCTCCGTCGAGATTGATGCTGAGGCTCGTGCCGTCGGTGCGGGTGATCAGCAAGTCATCGGTTGTATCGCTAATGAAAACACCTTGGCCAAAATTCAAGCGACTTAGGGGAGTATCCGTGTCGAAGGTTCTCAAACCCAATCGGCTGGCTAGGTTGCCACCGTTTTCTCCAATTGTTAACGTTGTTCCGCTTTCGGTGCTGCGAATTGCGAGGTGCTTTCCGGTGGGATCTAGACTCGTCTCGACCTTGGCACCCGAGCGACGAATGATATTTAATAAGTCTTCAACAGTGTTTGCGCCGTTGGTAGAAATATTGTAAGTTTTCGTGCCTTGCTTGATGATAAATGATTCTCCAGAGGCGACACCCGAACCACCGAGCAACTGCAATAGCGGCGTATTCAGACTAGCTTTCGGGTCGAGGTCTTTTCCAACAATCGGCGAAGTTGCAAGGTTGCCAGCGGTGGCGATACCGAGATCTCCAGCTGTATTGCCGCCACCTACTTCGCTGACATTGATGAAACCAGGCAGTCCATCTTGATAGGCAATTTCAAGTCCGCTTGCACCGATCGTGGCTGTCAGCGTGCGACCACCGAGTTGTCTGGCGTTGATGGCATCGGCAACTTCCCCCAGATTGTAAGCGCCCGATAGATTGAGCTCGAAGGTTTCTGAGTTGTTGCTGATAGCGATAGCGCCACCGCGAACTCCTTCGCCTCGGTTCAGCAACGAAAGCGGAGTGGCAGCACTCAGCCGAGGATTCAGATCAATCGTGCCCACAACAAAGTCGCTGCGAACGCCGAAGGTATCCTCCGCAGTAACGTTGGCGGCTACCGTTGAAGACGAATTCGAAATCGTCAGCAGCTCATCGTTTTTGCCGGAGAATCGCATCGAGTCGTTGACTGCAGTGAAGGGGAGCGTAGTAACATTGCTGCCCCCAAAAATGTACTGATCTTGAAATTTTGCATTTCCTAGTTCAGTCAAGCGCGTATAAGCGGCTTGAAGCTGGGAATTGAGAGCGGTGCGTTCCTCGTAAGACAACGTGTTGTTACCCGCTTCAACTGCTAAACCACGAATTTCTGTGACGATGGATTGGGCCTGCGACAGAACCGATTCCGTTTGCGTTAGCAGGGTATCAGCGCTGTTGAGATTAGTGTCGACCTGGGTTTTAAACTCGAGTTGTCGCTGGGCCGAAAGGGCGCGGATAGACGCCCCAGGATCCTGGCTCGGACGCTGAATACGGCGCCCAGTACTCAGTTGAGTTTGAAGATCACTGATTGAACTTTGGTCAGCATTGATCTGATACACAAGCCGCGTTATGGAAAGCGCGGACGAAGTTCGCGAACTGCCAACTGGATAAAAACTCGAGGCCATAGTATCCTGTTTCGCACCCAAGTGCGGACTGTTTCATTTACAAATTCATGAGTGTGTCGAGCAGATCGCTTGACACTTTAATAACGCGACCACTGGCCTGGAAAGCTCGCTGGTAATAGATCATCTTCACCGCTTCTTCGTCCAGGTTCACACCGGTTACGCCGAGCAATTTACCCTCGAGAACCTTGTAGTAGTTCTGCAAACCGTCGGTCACACCCGACTGAACATTGATTTCTTGAGTAGTCCGTACAACCAAGTCTTCGTAGCTTTGCTTGATCGACCTTCCGTCCAGTGTCGCAAGCGGCTCGTCGAAGGCTTGAGCCAACTTCAGAGCATTGTCGGTGCCACCACCAACTCCACTCATGCTTGCGGCGAACATGCGGGGGTCATTGGCAATCACTGAGTTAACCGCGATGGTCGACGCCGAGTCGCCTTGGAAAAACGTATTGATGCCCGCGGCCGCGAGGAAATTGGTTGCATCGTTTTGGAACGAGAATTTGATCTTGTCTGAATCGGATTCGATTCGCAGTTTGCCTTCAGGTGTCAAACTCGCGCTGATGCCCTGAATCGCATTGATCGAAGCGGCGACATCGGCCAGCGAACTATCGTTGGTGCCTCCGTTCAACTGAACTCGAATAACATGTGTCTGTGTGAGCCCCGAGAGCGAATCATTGACCTGAATCTCGAACTCACCGTTTTTGATTTTCACAGGCAGGCCCGCTAGGTCAATCGCGGCGGTCGTGTCATCCGCAGCATTGGTACCTGTCACACTGCTAAAACCACTCAATCCTTGCCCCTGAGCATGGATTAAATTGAATTGTTCGATAAGATCTTTTGCAAATTTGTTTAGGCCAGCAGATGCGTTCCCTGCGGCCCGATCTCTAGCATCGTAATAGCCCTTCAATCGACCACTGGAAATTTGAAGCGGAGAGTCAGTGTCAGTCAGACGCAGCTCAGTTACGGAGTCATTGTCGCGTTGCAGAATGCTCACCGAAACTTTGCGTTGAATGCCGTCCGACACTAAGTACTCGCCTCCAACAAACACCGTGACTGAACCGCTCTGCTGTTCAGTGGCCCGGATGTCTATGATCTCTGCGAGACTATTAAGCGTCTGTTGTCGCTCGTCGCGTAACCCGACGGCGTCGCTATTGACGGCTCCTCCGCCTTCGATTTCGACGATCTTGGTATTAAGTTTTGCAATGCGATCAGTCAAACGATTAATCTCTGTTGCCGACTCGCGAATCCCTTGATTGAGGGTCGTTTTAAGACCTTGTAGTTTTGAGTCTACTCCGCGAATATCGCCAGTGAGCGACTTTCCACGCTCGATCACCAAACGGCGAAGCGATGTATTGCCGGGCTGGTTAAGCACATCTTGTATGCTGCTTGAGAAATCGGCCAGTTTGGAGCTTAGGTCGTTGTCTGAGAGTTCGCTAAAGACCGATTCAATTTGACCATAAAGACTGTCAAGCGCTTTGCTGCTTTCGAGATTGCTCAGCGTGTCGCGAAGCTGGCTTGCGGTAAAATCGTCGAATTTTTGAACAACACCACTGGCGTGCACTCCGTAACCGAGCAGCACACCGCCCACCAGAACAGCTGGACCTGTGCTCTGGACCAACTCCTGGCGAATGTATCCTGGAGTGTTCGCGTTGGCGACATTATTGCTGACAACCTGCAGCCCAAGCTCGCTTACTTGCAGCGCGTTTGCAGAAGTCTGAATGGTTGCGAACAGGGACATGGTCGAACTGCTTTAGTGGATCGTTACATGCAAAGCTGAGAAAATGGTAGGTGAATACAAAGCTCAAATCTGAGCGTCAAGTAAGTGCCCACCTCCGGTATCAGCGTTACTTGTCGAGTTGTAAACGCTGGCTTCTACTTGACCGTAGGAAAGCAACTGTATGGACTCGCTGGCGAAGCGCTCGCATTGACTGATAAGGACCCAAATCGCCAAGTGCAAGCGTCGCAAGTGATCCATATGCCGTTTCGCGGTTCGAACGCGTTCTCGCCGCGATCGTACTGCCCAGCTCGGCAATGCCTGGGCCAGAGAATACAAATCCGCGTGAGCCATTCCTGCGTTCTTAGCGTCATCCAGAATTGACTGACGCACGCAGTGCAACCCCTGAATCTCGGCCAGTAGCCCGTCCGCCGCCGACGTCAATTCTTCCAGTCGTTTGTAGTTGCCGGAGACCGCAGCCTGTTCTTGCTGAGTAATCCAAGCGGACCAGCGACCGCAAATGTCCATCAATTGGGTTAGATAGCTTTCGAGTCGATCATCCAACGATTCCATAGTCACCATCCCTCCCTGCTCGAAGCTTCAGACCCAGCATCACACTTCTATCAATCGGCACGAATTTAAAAACGATCCATCAAGAGCGAGGAAACTTCCGTGAATGGCGAATTTAACTCACGGAAATATTCTTCGCACTCTGCGCAAATTCACTCGCTACACATTCGCGTGACTAAAATGCTAAGATACTAAAACTTCACTTTGCTAGCCTTCCGCCCACCTACCTCAGCAAATTCACAGATGTTTAACACAGTTTGGTTAACTAGACTTTCTTCGCTGCTGTTCCTGCTCCATGCAATCACTTCGGTTCAAGCAGACGGCCCCGCTGACAATCTGGCGGTTCAAGTCCGACCTGTTCCGCCTGAGGGTATCGAGTTACCTGAGAGTGTAAAAACTGACTTGCTGAGCAAATCTCAAAACGTGCGTGAGGCGATGTCGAAACTCAACCTCGATGAACTATCCAAATCGCAAATCGAAGTCATCCCCCGCGCAGTTGAGATGACAGTCGAGCAGGGGATGTTTTACGTTGATAAAGAATTCGCCCAAGCCAAGGAGCTCTTGGATTTGGCTCAACGGCGCGTACAAGCGGCCGTCGACGGAAAGCGCAAGTCGCAACTGCTCGAAGTCACGATGCAAAAGCCATCGGATAAACCTACACTTCTTTCTGGTGGCTATCGTTCACGCATCGACGGTTCGATTCAGCCTTTTGGCTTGGTCGTACCCGCCGGTTGGAAAGCCGACCCTTCAAAGCCAGTGCGGCTCGATGTATGGTTGCACGGTCGCGGCGAGAAGACCAGTGAAGTAGCTTTCCTCCATCAGCGAATGCATCAGATCGGTGAATTCTCACCGCCCAATACGCTGGTCCTTCATCCTTATGGTCGTTACTGCAATGCGTTTAAATTCGCTGGTGAAGTCGATGTGCTGGAAGCGATCGAGAACGTGAAGCAACTGTACCCGATTGATAACGCCAGGATCGCGATACGCGGGTTCTCGATGGGCGGCGCCGGCTGTTGGCAGATGGCTGTGCACTATCCACAACGTTGGGCCGCAGCCAATCCTGGTGCAGGATTTTGTGAGACGATGGAGTTCTTGCGAGTCTTTCAAAAGGAAGACTTCAAGCCCACGGACTATCAGCGCAAGTTGTTGCATTGGTACGATTGCCCAGATTGGACCAACAACCTGCGGAACGTGCCGACAGTCGCTTACAGCGGCGAGATCGACAATCAAAAACAAGCCGCTGATGTAATGGAAGCGGCTCACAAAGTGCGAGGAATGACGCTTCCACACATAATCGGAGCTCAAACCGCGCACAAGATTTTAGACACTTCGAAGCCTCTCATTCAAAAGCAGCTCGACGCAGCCCTCGATGCCGGTCGCTCGACAGTTCCGATAACCATCGACTTGACGACCTTTACGTTGCGCTACCACGAACTGGCTTGGCTAAGTATCGAGGGGCTTGAAAAGCATTGGGATGAAGCGATTGTTCACGCAGAACGGGGCAAACAGAATTTACAGTTGCAAACTAAAAACATCTCGCGCATCAAATTGCAATTTGCGAATACAGACTTCCCGTTTGCAAGCGATAAACCTGTGAAGCTTGACGTGGATGCTCAGCCGATAGTCGCTCAGTTTAAAAGTGTAGACAAATGTAAAATGCTGTGGCTGATCAAGAATTCGACCGGAATGTGGGAAGCAAGCAGCGACGCGGGCGTTTCCGAAAAGTCGCTGGTAAAGCGGCCAGGTCTGAGTGGCCCCATTGATGACGCGTTCATGGACGCATTTGTCTGGGTCCCACCCACTAAAGCCGATGCATCAAAACCGACTTGGTACGACACTGAATTTCAACACGCGACACGCGAATGGCGTCGTCACTTCCGCGGCGATATCGTTACCAAACCGGAAGTCACTGACGAGGATATCGCCAACAACAATTTGATCTTGTTTGGCACTCCCGCAACGAATCCGCTGATCGCAAAAGTCCTTAAGTCACTGCCAATCGAATGGACGGACGCCAAACTAAGTGTGGCCGGAGTTGACTACGACGCGGCGACTCATGCGCCGATATTGATCTATCCGAACCCGCTGAATCCAAATCGCTATATCGTGATCAACAGTGGTTTCACTTTTCGTGAATTCGCCTATCTCAACAACGCACGACAAATTCCCATGCTGCCCGACTGGGCCGTGGTCGATGTTTCGAAGGGTTCTAACTACGTGATGCCCGGCAATGTTGTGAGCGCTGGGTT
>JANNNN010000817.1:0-2393 GCA_031398555.1 Planctomycetia bacterium
TGGATGATACGTTCTTTGATGTCGTATTTGTCATCGCCATTGGTATCTTTGAGGAACAGGATGTCCGGCCCTTGCGCCACCAGAACGCCACCGCCCCAAAATTCAAAACCAGTCGGATTGTGAATATCGCCTGCGAAAGTCTTGCAAACGTCGGCTTTTCCATCGTTATTAGTGTCTTCAAGGATCAACAGTTTGTCCGCCATCGGCTCTGTTGGATTCCAGTGCGGATAAGTTGGCCATACTGCGACCCATAAACGGCCTCGAGTATCGAATGCCATTTGGACCGGGTTCACGAACTCCGGGAACATCGACTCTTCAGCGAACAATTCAACTTTCATGTTCTTGTGGACAGTCATTTTTTCGATTGACTGCGTACCAGTCAGAAACTCGTGCTTGCCACCTTCGAGCGGACCCGGCTTGTTCGAGATCACCGGAATCAAAGCCGGGATGTTCGAGTCATCCGCTTTTTCTGACTCGCCGCGAGCAGTCGACCAAACGATCTTGTCGCGATTGCCAGTCTTAACGTCGAGGATGTCAAGTTCGCGTTGACCGACGGAGTAGTTCGACAAGCCATCGCCGTATCCGCCGGGACCTTCTGAGAACTTTAGAAACGCGCGGTCACCATACGTTGAGAAGCCGTCAGTGACGCGATAGCGGTTGTACCAATAAAAATCCTTGTCGAGTACTGCTTTGCGAAGCCCTTCCAATGACGACGAATATTTTGACTTTCCGGTCAGCCCTTTTTCACAAGCTTGGGCAATCGCGAGATCGCCTTGTTCGTTTTGATGAACGCCGTTGATCGTCAGCGACTTACCGACTGCTTTGTCACCAGCGGTCGAAGCGACGATATCGACGTACGGCACATTCTTTGCCTTGGCAACTTCAGCCAACACGTCAGCGTACATGTGGATCGCTGCGTTGTGCTTCTTTACGAATTCTTGGGTTGGTAAGTTTGGATCTAGGATGTACTCGTGAGCGGTTGGCGAGAACAGCACCAGACGTGGAGCCGATTTGCCGTTGTATTGTTTCGAAAGCACATGGTCGACGAAGTCGGCAGCGTTTTTCTTGAACGCAGCCAAACCAGCTTCACCCGCCGCCGATTCCGTCGCACCGTAAAAAGCAAAAATCACGTCCGCTTTAGTGTTGGTCAGCTCGAAGCGATTCTCGCGAACTTTACCCGCGTCGCGGGGCGAGAGCTTGTCGACTTGAGGGCACGGAGCTGATCCTGACAGCCATTGATCAAAGGTACCGAAATCGCGCGAACGCATGCGAGTGTTTGGATTGCGGAAAGCGTCAATTTCATCGCCGCTATAGGCGAGGTTGCGGAACACAAGTTCATGTTCAGGATATTGAGCGTGGACGAGTGTCTCCAACCATCCAAAATGCTGCATTCGTTCAGCCATAGTACCGCCGACGATACAAATGTGATCTCCTTTTTGGAGTCCAAAGTCAGCGGCCTTTGTGACAGCGGTCTGCGTGACGGCAATCATCGTCACAAAAAGAAACGCCAGTAGCGACCATTTCATAAGTTGGGTCCTCGCAGGGCAAAAACGGTGGGTGTAGGAAAGGTTTTACGTCGTCTGCGTGAGTGAAGCATAACTTGCATGCCGCTGCTTAGCAGTGAATTTCGTACGACACGAAAAGCTCGAGCACGAAAACTTGGGCGACGATAGTTTAATTGCAATTTCTTCATTTTGCCATTGGATAGAGCTAAGGGAGCGGATTTAAACCGTAGCGACACTTCACCGGAATTTAAGGCAAACGGACAATAAAAAAATACCAGCGAACGCAGTAGTATTGATTTCAATGGCTGTAGCAGCAGCGGCGTCGTCTTGCAACTGTCCAAGAGCTGGCCGCCGTTGCTAAAGCCGTTGATTTCAATACTTTGCACGGTCGCACGAGCCCCGTAAACCGCAGCCAGTGAAGCGTCAAACTCAAATTTTAGGATTAGCCGAAGTGCGCTAGAGAGCGTCCCTTTTTGGGAGTACAACTGATCTGTTGATTTATGGTGACTTATCATCCGGAAGGCGTTAGAGAGCGTCCCGCTTAAAAACCCCGGGAAAACGCGATTTTTCAAGCGACTTATCAGCCGGAAGGCGTTAGCCTCCGGTTGGAGACGTAACCGGAGGCTAACGCCGGCTAACGCCTTCCGGCTGATAAGACTAAACCAACGTAACGACCATAATCGTAAGCGGGACGCTCTCGTTAGCCTCCGGTTGTCTCCAAAACCGGAGGCTAACGCCTTCCGGCTGATAAGTCACCATAAATCAACAAATCAGTTGTACTCCCAAAAAGGGACGCTCTCTAGCGCACTTCGGCTAATCCTAAAATTTGAGTTTGACGCTTCACTGGCTGCGGTTTACGGGGCTCGTGCGACCGTGCAAAGTATTGAA
>JANNNN010000881.1:0-13133 GCA_031398555.1 Planctomycetia bacterium
CAAGTCGAATCGCTGCACCTTGAGAAAATCCACGACGGACCAACCGAAATCGGAAGTCTGTTTTTACTACCTGATTATCGTGGTCAAGGTCGCGGACGCTTGCTGAGCCTAGCCCGGTTTGCTTTCATGGCGACGCACCCAAAGCGTTTTTCAGAATTCGTAATCGCTGAAATGCGAGGTGTGATGAGCGACAATGGCGAGTGCCCGTTTTGGGAGGCCATTGGTCGTCACTTTTTTCAAATGGATTTTCCGCAGGCGGATAGCTTATCGACTATCAATAAACGCTTCATAGAAGACTTGATGCCGAAGTATCCCATCTATACAAGCCTGTTGCCTGAACCAGGCCGTGCGATTCTGGGTCAAGTTCATCCGCAGACTGTACCAGCGCTCAATATGCTGCAGGCCGAAGGCTTCTTCATCGACAATCTGATCGACATTTTCGATGGCGGACCAGTCGTCCGCTGTCGTCGTGACGAAATCGGTGCGGTGAAACGCACTGTGACCACGCGTGTTGATCAAATTGTGCATCGCCACGAGGGTGAGCCTCAAATTCTCGCCTCGGGCAGCGACGGTTTTCGCTCGATGATTGGCCCGGTCTTGTTCGGCGAATCTGGAGCAACGATCAGTGAAATCGAAGCCTTGACGTTGCATGTCAAAGTCGGCGACACATTGCGAGTTTTGCCTTTGCGACCAACCGCTTAGTGCGTGGTCAAACTTCAAAAGGCTTGTAGCAAGTCGGCTTAGCCTTAAGCTTTGGGACTTCGAGCAGTTTGAATTAGTCTTGGCTGTTCACAGCAGACTTACTTCGTTCGCACTGGCGAACCGTGTGGTAACTGCGGTGAACTCCGTGCCCATAGGTTAGATTTTAACGATTTTTCGGTAGAGTTGGAACCTACGAGTCGTGCAGGGTTCTCCTGGCAACCAATCAACAGCACCGTCACCGATTAATCAAAGCGCATCGAATGCACCTAAAAGCTAATGCACGGGCACTGTCAGCCCCTTCCATGGCAAAGTCCTCTGACGGGCTGACGCCAACGTGACAGGAATGATTAAGGGCCGCGATTTAGGGCGTAGAATCAAATGCATCTATTTGCTTGACAGCTAGATAAGCTGCCCTATTTGTTAATAGACGAATTCCGTAAACTAAACGGTATTGCAGGCAAATCGCGACAGCCGATTTGCTTACGAAGAAAACTTGGTATCACAGCCTAGAAATTGAGATTGTGCAATGAACATGGAAGCATTGAAGACTCGCGTTAAAAAAGGTCCTGCGTCCCAAGTTTCTTTGCTTGCGGATTTAACCGCTGAGCTCCAAAGGCACTTGACGATTACGTTAGCTCATGATGCCAATGATTTCGATTGCCGGTACCTGTATCGCGCATTAGCAATTTCCGTGCGTGACCGACTGGTCAGTCAGTGGCAGGATACCAAGCAGCGTTTGAACGGTAGCGATGCCCGTAAAGTCTACTACCTGTCTCTTGAGTTTCTCATTGGCCGATCGCTGGGCAATGCTGTTCAGAATTTGGATCTAGACTCAGGGACCCGCGCGGCTTTGCATCAGTATGGCGCCGAGATGGAAGAAATTACTGAGCAGGAATTGGACGCCGGACTTGGCAACGGCGGCCTGGGACGATTGGCAGCGTGTTTCTTGGACAGTTGTGCTAATCTGCAACTGCCGGTTATTGGATATGGCATTCGTTATGAATATGGAATGTTCCACCAGCACATTGAAAACGGTCGTCAAGTCGAAGACCCCGACCACTGGCTCCGCGACGGCAATCCATGGGAAATTGAACGACATGAAGATACGAAACACGTTCGCTTCTATGGGCGCGTTGAGCAGAACTATGGCAGTGATGGAAAGATGCGAGCGCGCTGGGCCGATACGCTCGACGTGCTAGCCGTCCCGTACGACATGCCGATTCCGGGCTTTAAGAACAATACAGTCAATACGCTTCGATTGTGGAAAGCAACGGCTACCGACGCTTTCGATTTGGGTGACTTCAACTCAGGCAGCTACCCAGAATCCGTTGCCGAAAAGAACACCGCTGAACAAATCACCATGGTGCTCTATCCAAACGATAGCAGTGAAAATGGTAAAGAACTGCGACTCAAGCAGCAATACTTTTTGGTTTCATCCAGTCTGCAGGACGTTTTAGCCAACTGGGTCAAGGAACACGGCACGGACTTCACTGACTTTGGAAAGAAGAGCTGCTTTCAACTCAACGATACGCATCCCGCTTGCGCGATCGCCGAATTGATGCGTTTGCTGATGGATGAGCACAATCTTGAGTGGGACGCAGCTTGGGAAATTACCCAAAGCTGCATGGCCTACACCAATCACACTCTATTGCCAGAAGCCCTCGAACGCTGGTCAGTAACGCTTTTCAGCCGCTTGCTACCACGCTTGATGGATATCATCTATCAGATCAACGCGCGATTTCTTGCGATCGTCGAAAAGAAGTGGCCTGGCGACGTTTCCATGATGCGAAAAATGTCAATTATCGAAGAAGGTGATCATCCGCACGTTCGGATGGCTTACCTCGCGATCATCGGCAGCTTTTCGATCAACGGTGTAGCAGGTCTGCATACACAGTTGCTCAAAGAGGGTTTGTTCGCTGATTTCTACGCGCTGTGGCCCGAGCGGTTTAACAACAAAACAAATGGTGTGACGCAGCGACGATGGTTGGCCCACTGCAATCCAGGTCTCCGCGACTTGGTCGACGATGCCATTGGAGGCGAGTGGCAAAAAGATCTGAGCCACATCAAAGCCCTTACACCTTTTGCGGATGACGCAGCGTTTCGCGAAAAGTGGATTGAGGTGAAACGTGCCAACAAGCAGCGGTTGGCGAGCTATGTGTATCAGCACACCGGCGTTCGCTTTGATTTGACATCTATGTTTGATGTGCAAGTCAAACGCATCCATGAGTACAAACGACAACTGCTGAACTTGCTGCACGTAGTTCACCTCTATGACCGGATTTCACGGGGTGACACTGCAGGGATGGTTCCACGCGCTGTGTTGATCGGTGGCAAAGCAGCTCCTGGTTACCACATGGCCAAGTTGATTATCAAATTGATCAACGACGTCGCCAAGACAGTCAACAACGATCCGAAAGCAGACGATTTGCTGAAACTGGTATTTCTACCGAACTACCGGGTTTCAGCCATGGAAGTCATCTGCCCCGCAACGGAATTGTCCGAGCAAATTTCAACGGCGGGCAAAGAGGCCTCCGGTACAGGTAATATGAAGTTCATGATGAACGGAGCTTTAACGATCGGCACGCTCGACGGTGCCAACATCGAAATCCGCGATAATGCAGGGGCTGAGAACTTCTTCTTGTTCGGACTGGATGCTGTTGAAGTGCAGAAAGCCAAACAGCACTATTCACCGAATGACCTAATCGTCGCTGATCCCGATATCTCGCGAGTCATGCAGTTGCTAGAAGACGGGACCTTTAACCGCGAAGAGCCTGGGATCTTCAATGTCATCACGTCCGGCTTGCGTAGCCCCTATGACCAATGGTTGACCATCGCCGATTTACGCAGCTACATCGACGCTCAGAAGTCGGTCAATCACGCGTACCTAGATACTGTTCACTGGAATCGTATGAGTATCCTCAACTGCGCAAACAGCGGCTGGTTCTCAAGCGATCGGACCATTGGCCAATATGCTGACGAAATCTGGAAGACTCGGCCCGTCTAAGTGATTTCGGCTCGCAGTTTGCGATTTAAGGTGATCTGCTACATGCAAAGTTGTGAACTTTCTGCACCTCCAGCTTGCCCACTCAGGCTGGAGGCGACGTGAGCAAATTCCGCGAAAATCAGCGTGACTCTGGTCTTCTTCGCCGTCCCTAGGAATCAATGCAGATTTTCGAAAATCCTTGGCGGATTTTCCTGATGCATTCCACTCCTCCTATGAACTTGCACGGGAGAACGAGGCTCTGCCGAGAGTGACTTGGCGTAACTATGCGACTCCGCTGTCTGTTTCGAGCAGCCAATGGAACTCTGCCATGGAGGTCATCCGGTACAGCTAAGTCGATCGGACTGTGGCGACTATCTCGGCGGGAGCCTCGTTCTCCCGTTCCATGTTGTCGGTGGTCGAAAACAAGGCTCTCTAGAGCGAGACTTAGCGTACTATGGCTCGCAGCCAAGAGCGCAGTTGATCCCGCGTCGCACTTGGCCGTAAAGTCCAGCGATCACTATGATTTCGAAATCCAGTCGAAGCGAACGTCAGGTTCACAGAATCGACCAGCGGCCCAAGATAGCTTTCAGTTTCCATCGTCTGCTCACCCTCACCGCAGATAAACTGCGGTCGATCTTGAAGTCTTGCCAAGCGAACGGCGGCCGATTCGCGATCACTGTTTGGGTATGGCCACTTTCGAACTCCGTCGTAGTGACTGTAAACGATAAACGCTTTCCAGCGTCGTGCAATTTGCTCATCGTGCAATCCGATATAGTTAACAGCGATCGCACCCCGCGAAAAACCACATAGTATCACTCGCTCTGAATCGCCGCCAAAATTCTCGCAGGCGTCATGGATTGCGTCGTTCAAATATTCGATAGTTGGCCCCACTTCGTAAGCTGGTGAATCACCCCACCACGTGAGCGCCAAATCGCTTCCTTTTGAGTTTAGAAAAGGGCAGCAAATCCAGATGAAGCCTTCGCCTGCCGAAATGCCATAGCCTAGACAGGCATCTTCCGGTCTGCCACTACATTCGTCGCCGAACTGACTTCGGTACCCGCCGTTGCCGGGCAACTCAATCAGAATCGGCCATTTCTTCATTGAATCCCAATCGTTAGGTAAGTAAAGCGAATGGTAGACACGCTCTTTTGCATGATGACTCGCGCGTCGCTTTACTCGCACACCGGCTGCCGGTTCCGCATTAACCATTACGGGCGTTTCTAAATCGGCTGCGACGGAACGAATATCCGGCAATTCCTGCGCTCCGGAAATTTGAACGCAGGCGACAATTAACATTACAAACGCTATATGGCCAAGCATTAATCGCTCAAAAGTTTTGAAGTCGGACGGCAATGCTTTAGTCACAATACCGCCGAATTAAAGTAGTTTAGAACACTAGCCGGAGCAAGATCGTACATGCTGGTACAAGTCAAGAAGGCAAAGGTTGCTATTGGGACGAGCATGAACTGACTGCCCCACCAATTTCATCAAAGAAAAAAGAACCTGTTTTTACCTCAGTCGCTTGCCCAAACTGGGAATGGGCAGACATCGATGGCAGTCGCGTTGTTTGGGCGATGCACGGAAAACTCTTCGCAGCGGAAATGTGCAAGCGAGGAGTAGAAAAAGAACTGGAACTTCAAGACTTCAACAAAATGAAGTTTAGCGCGGTCGAAGCACCTTACTAGTTATTGCCGAACCGTCTGTGTGCGTTACCCAAATAAGGCAAAGAAAACCAGGCTTCAACCCAGCGAATTAATGCCTACACATTCAGGTTTGTAGAAGTAGGGAAAATTCAATTTAGGCGGTCGTTAATCTGCATCGGCTCGTCCAGTTCCGGCCAATATTGCTAAAAATAAACGATTTTCCTACTTTTGTACTGCTCTCAAGGCCTAGGACCTGCGGGAGCTGGCGAAAATGCGGCCTTTAGCCAATGAAAACTTCCCGAACTGTTAACAATCTTCTTGCCTGTAGGTGGTTTTCCCGGCTTGCTGGAGCGCCTATGATGGTCTAACGTCCGCAGGGACATCCTTCATCGGTTTGCAACGCTGTGTGCGGCATCCGACGTTTCCCAATCACAAGGAGTTTCAGATGAAACAGGTTTTGAGCTTTGCAGTGGCTATGGCTTTGGTGGTTTCAGGTTACTCAGCTTCGGCTGAGGATTTCAAGAGTGGCCTGAAGGAAGGCGATGCAATTGGCGCGTTCGACGTGACCAAGTGCGCCGGCGCAGAAAAAGACAAAGTTGCAGTGGGTGATAATCTTTGCTATCGCTGCAAGAACGGTAGCCGTCCTCAAGTGATGGTCTTCACTCGCAGCACCGACGAAAAGGTGATTGCACTCGTCAAACAACTCGACGAGCAAATCAAGAAGAATGACGAATCGCAGTTGAAGGCTTTCGTTAATTATCTTGGCGACAGCAAAGACGCAGCATCCGACGCTGCCAAGAAGCTGGCCACGACGACCAAGGCTGAGAACATTCCTTTCGTTGTGCCTAACGAATATGAGAACGGCCCAGAAGATTACGGTATCAACGCCAAGGCTGCAATCACCGTCATCATGGCTCACGAAGGCAAAGTCAAAGCCAACCATGCTTTCGCTAAAGCTTCCGATCTTGACGTCGCTGCCGTTATCGGTGACCTGAAGAAGATTCTCAACTAAGTAGTCTAGGCTTCCAGCCTGGGATTTACATAGCATAGGCTTCTAGCATGAGTTTTCACTAACAAAGTTAGTGGCCTAGTGCACTCAACATTTCCGCAGCTTTGTTGTCGCAAAGCTGCGGTTTTTTTCATTACTGTGATTTACATCATGTCCGCAAAAAAACATGCTTCAGGGGAGTTCCACGAAGTTAACTTCTTCGTCTATGGAACATTGAAACGTGGCGAATGCCGACAGAATGTGTGGCCGCGGCCGCCATCGTTCATCGAAGATGCCGTCGTAGTTGGCGATCTCTATGACGCGGGCAACTATCCGGCCCTCCTTCCCGGTACTGACAAAGTGCTCGGTGAAATGTGGAGTTTCCCGTCAGCCGATTTCGACGTAATTGTCAAAGTGCTCGATGATATCGAAGAGTATCGAGTCGACGATCCCTACAATTTGTACAATCGCGAAGTCCTCGAATGCGAAACGCTGAGTGGCCGGCGCACGGTCGCTTACACTTACGTTTATGCTCGACTACAGGACCTGCCAACATTTACTCGCTTGAACGCCAAGGATACTGGCTCAGAATTTGTCCAGTGGAGCTCCGCAAAGTAGTAAAACGGTGCCGGAAGGTGTAGAAATCGGTTCCGTTTTTTTCGGGCTGGAGGCGGTAGGGGCCTGAGCTACCTAAAGCCTCTCAGGCTGGAAGCCTAAGCTACTTTAAACCCTAACTGACTGAAATACATCAATGAAGTTTGTGAAGATGCACGGCGCTGGAAATGACTACGTCTACGTCAATTGCTTTACTCAACTTAGTCCGAAGAGTCCCACTGAACTGGCCATCGCAATTTCACATCGACGATTTGGTGTGGGTGCTGACGGACTGATTCTGGTTGAACCTTCCGAAGTCGCTGATGCTCGCATGCGGATGTTTAATGCCGATGGCAGCGAATCGGAAATGTGCGGCAATGGAATTCGCTGTGTTGCAAAACTTGTACACGATCATGGGATTTGCCGTCGCGACAACTTGAAGATTGAAACTGGCGCAGGAATTTTATCACTCGATTTGCAGATAAAAAATGGTTTCGCCGAACTGATCACTGTGGACATGGGTGAACCGATCACCGCGCCAGAAAAAGTCCCTACAACACTGGGCACAGCTCCGGTCGTCGATCTCCCGGTGGACTTTGATGTCAGGACGTTAAAGGTGACTTGTGTCTCCATGGGAAATCCTCATTGCGTCACCTTCGTACCAACGGCCACCGATGAACTGGTTTTAGGGTTAGGTCCAAAGATAGAGAATGACCCGCGGTTTCCTCGCAGAACCAACGTCGAGTTTATAGAAGTCCTGTCGAGAACCGAACTGCGTCAGCGTACCTGGGAACGTGGCTCGGGGGAAACTTGGGCTTGTGGCACAGGTGCAAGCGCTGTTTGCGTCGCTGGGGTACTTACAGGTCGGACAGAAAGAGACGTACTCATCCATTTACTCGGTGGCGACCTGCGGCTGCGTTGGGACGACGCGACGAATCACGTCTACTTAACAGGCGGTGCAGTAGAAGTTTTTTCAGGGGACTGGCCGGCGTCGTCATAGCCGGCAACTTGTCCTCTGTCATATTTGTATCTGGTTTAGAACGCCCAAAAATTGTCCCCATTAATTAGGCCAAGACTGGGACAATTAGATCGCGCCACTCTTAGATGTCCTACCGGTCGTCCCAGTCGGTATTGCAGAGAGTGCTACACCATGAACCGGGATTTCGCCCCCTTCGTTTTCCCAATTTTCTAGGGGCTGCTGAACCGACGGTGATTTTTCAACTCGAACACGCGGGCGTTCAACACCTACATCGTCCGCGATTTCGATGGATGGAGAGTTCCATAGTAGAATTGCGGGTTGATCCGGCTGATCGCGGTGATAGCACAAAATACTCAACGAGGCCGTGTCCAATAGTAGGCAACTTGCAAACTCAACGGGCTGCCCAATCCACCTCGCCGCCAGTGACCGGCCAAGATGCCCATGAGTGAAAAGCGCCACATTGCCTTGCAACTTTTTAAGCGAAGCAATCAACCGATCTACTCGATTCGAGATCTGCTCGGGTGATTCCCCGTTGGGACATCCGTCACGAAACACATTCCAGCCCGGTCGCGATTGGCGAATATCCTTTGCCGTCTTCCCTTCATATTCCCCATTATCCCACTCGATTAAATCAAATTCCGTCTCAGCCTGCCCTGGCAGCCCCGCCAAATCGCAAGTTTCCTTCGCCCGCATGAGTGGGCTCACCAAGACGCTCGAAAACGTGATTTTCCGAATTCTTTCTGCCAGACGCCTCGCTTCCGCTCTACCATTTTCATTCAGTTCGATATCTGAGCGGCCGGTGTGCTGGCCCGAGAGCGACCATTCAGTTTCCCCATGGCGGATTATGTATAGACGAAGTGACATTCTTACTTCTTCCTCAAATACTGAACGATGTCGGTTTTTTAAGTTTGTCTGCTGACGTTAACTGCAACTGCCGCATTGTCTTCCAAGCAAAAGGGATACCGTTAGTCGCTGACAATGCGATTAGCTCATAAAATCGACGCTTTTTTGGAGACTTCTCGCTAATTGCCAGCTCTTTTCGAACTAAAACTAGAGAAATGACTGTATTTTCGTACTCGTACTCGTACTCAGCCGAAGGCGGTGCTCCTACTCGTACACCAATCTCGCTCCCGTTCAAGTACGAGTACCGTTTCGCTAAGTACGAGTGCGATTTCGCAGCATTGCCTACAAGCGATCAGCGAGAAGAGTCCATTTTTGGAGCCGTTTACTTGCTAACGCGACTTTTGCCAAACTATATACGATGCAAAGTGTCAGCCGTAGTAAGAGGTCACGCAATCTTGCTCATTTGGGATCGGCCCCGACTGGAGCAGAATGATATTCATTTTCGGCCCTGTGAGGCATGGTGACGCCGCTTTGAAATGGAAATCCGTCGTGTCGTCGAGTGAAGGCTGGTTTAGAATATGCGTCTTATGGGTGCCAAAAAACAACGCAAATGAAATGTCAAATGGCAAACCGGCTACTTTGTTTTAGACTTCTTCGGCTTCTTTGGCGTTGAATCTGGTTCCGCCAGTCCATCGTTGGGCTGATTCCAAAGACGCCAAGGATCGTCAAGGCGACGCATCTCGGATAAAAGCAACGCCTCCATTTCAGCGAGTTTTGCTGCGTATTTAGGATCGCTGGCAAGGTTCACTTGATGCGGTTGAGGATGGATGCCTGAACGTGATTGTAACGAAGGCTCGCGATGCTCGACCAAGTATTCATCGGGATTCTCAGCGATGTTGAAGAGCTGCGTTTGGTGAACCCTGCCTTCGAGCACATCGTACTTGATCAGCTTCCAATCGCCTTGTTTGACACATCGCATACCGGGCTTCGTTCCGCCGTTATAAACTCCGTAGAGGACATCGCGAACGACCGGCTGCTTGCCAAATAGCACCGGTTTAAAGCTGACGCCTTCATTCGACTTCGGAGCTTCGATACTGGCTAGGTCGCAGAGCGTAGCCAAAAAGTCGAGCAGATACACGTTACCGACAGCTCGAGTTCCCGGCGCGATACCGGGTCCTTTGACGATTAATGGAACTCGCCAAGTATGCTCGTAAAGATTTTGTTTACCCTGCAATCCGTGTCGACCGATGGCCATGCCATGGTCAGCAGTGTAGATAACATAAGTGTTCTCGAGTTCACCCATAGCGGCAAGTTTTTGAAGGACTCGGTCGAGCTGCATATCGATATTCTCGACGCACGCAAATTCGCGGCCTAGTTCATTGCGTATCGTTTGCTCGTCTCGTTTTTCCCACACGCCACTAACACTTTCCTCATCGCGGAGCCCCGGATGTCCGTGCGGAAATGGATGAGCAGGTAGATAGTTTTTGGGCAGCGGCGGTTGTTTTGCGTGGGCAAGTGGAAGACTGTTGCGCTCAGTGTGATTGACCGCGCCGTATTTGGCTAATAGTTCCGGTTTACCGTCGCGAGTATCATGTGGATGCGAGAACCCAAAATGGATAAGAAACGGAGCCGCTTCTTTAGTGGCTTCACGCTGCTTAAGATAATCGAGCACTTGATCTGCGTGCCAAGCGCTGCCGGACTGGTCCGTGTCACCGCGTTTGGTCGCATCTTTGCGAACGGTAAAGAGCTGATTGGCAGCTTCGTAACTGTTCCCTACTTTGCAGGTCCGCATCGTGGCGTAGCCTGCTCGATTGAAGACCGCTGGTATGGTCTGCTGTTCCAAGTTTGCAGGGCAACGACTTTTAGCTTCAGGCCCGGTTTGTGCACCGGGTGAGATTGGCAAGTGCCAGACCGTCCGGCCGCTCATGATCATGTGTCGCGATGGGGTACAGACCGCTCCAGTAAAGGCCCCCATGTGATACGCACCGTCAAAAATCATCCCCTGCGAAGCCAACCGATCGAGCGTGGGTGTTTCGAGCAATGACTGGGGATCGTAGACTTTTAGATCGAAGGGGCTTTGGTCGTCGACCAGCACAAACAGTATGTTCGGCCGCTTAGGCGGATCGGCTAGTGAGACTGACACGTGAAGCAACAAAACAGCCAATGCAAGCAAGCATAAAGTACGCATTTTCACCTTCCCGCCCTGATGAGTAATTCTAAGTGTCTTTAGCATCTGGTGAAGTATAGCACGCTTACAGGAAGAGTTTGCAAGTGGATTTGTAGCTGGTTTTGTAAGAAACCGGTTGCAGTGCAAGTGGTCTGTCCGCCCGTCCGGTTTCTCACGAAACCAGCTACGCAGGTGGTAGGGCGAAGCGTCACGGTGGCGGAGCTAGGCGGCACACTCGTGCGACGAATCGGCTAATATAGTGCGATGTTGTTGGTAAACCCGAATTGTTCGGCCTGAACGGAAGAATGCTATGCAATCCAAGCTTATGTTGACGATTTTGATCGCTTATGTTGCTCAGATCTTTTCCAATTCAAGCGTAGCGGCGGATTGGAAAGTGGGTTTTTCAAAAACGGATGTTACTCCAACTGTGCCTGTCAGGTTGAGCGGATATGCGAATCGCGGGAAGGCTTTTGATTCGGTTGCCGATCCTTTGCACGCTCGCGCGATGACGATCGTTCAAGATGGTCACCCGCAGTCCGCCACTGTAGTTATCGTCTCGATTGACAGTATCGCAGTCACTGCGGCTATGACGATTGATGTGGCGACTTGGGCAAATGAAAAATTTGGAATCGAGCGCAGTCAAATTGTTCTGTGCAGTTCGCATTCACACGCGGCACCGCATCTGGCCGGTGGCTTGAACAATCTTTACTCATCGCCGTTAACAGAACAAGAAACGCAAAACATCAAAGACTATACAAGCAGCTTGATTGCCAAAGTCAAAACGACCGTCGAAGCGGCTTTCCAGTCTGCTGGACCCGCCAAGTTGAGCATTGCGACGACTAGTGCCAACTTTGCAATGCAGCGACGGGCAATTCGCGCCGGCAAGTGGGCGGGCTTTGGCGAGACACCCGAGGGAGCCTGTGACCGCCGGGTGCGAGTGCTTGAGTGCCGATCGATGGATGACAAAATTCTCGGCGCCGCCTACATGTACGCTTGCCACTGTACAACGATGGGTGGTGACTTCAATCAAGTCAGCGGGGATTGGGCAGGGCTTTCTGCGAGTCGACTAGAGGCGGTCCATCCTGATGCAATCTTTCTACCCGTAGTCGGTTGTGGTGCCGACGCAAATCCGAAACCTCGCACCGGCTATCAGTTCGCTGAGCAGCATGCAGCGGAGTTGGTCGACAGCGTACAGAAGGCTATCCAAGCAGAGCGCACGCCCCTGACCGCTGCACCAGAAACACACTTCGGTTACGCCGGACTCGCACCCGAGTTGCCCAGCCCTGAAGATGTTGAGACGAAAGCGAAGAGCGACAACCCGAACATCAAACGCTGGGCGGAACACATGAAGGCAACTCGAGCGAAGATGGGACGGTTGCCAGAGACTGTGCCGATGCCAATTCACTCGTGGCAATTCGGCGACGAACTGACTTGGATTTTTCTTGGCGGTGAAGTTGTTTCTGAATATCAAATGTCGATCGAGAAGCGGCTAGGAGGTAAACAGACTTGGGTTGCGGCTTATGTCGACGACGTCTTTGCGTACGTGGCAAGTGAACGGATGCGAGCGGAGGGTGGTTACGAAGTCGATGATTCAATGACTTATTACTTGCAACCCGGTCGATGGCAGGCGGGTACGCAAGAACTGATCGAACGCCGCGTTGACGAACTGCTTCATGAAACGCAGGCCGAAGGTAAACCGTTGACCGCCGCGGATGCATTGAAATCGATCCACGTCCCGGATGGTTTCCGCGTCGAGTTGATCGCTTCGGAGCCGATGGTTCAAGATCCGATCAACGTGGCTTTTTCGCCGGATGGCAGTGCATGGGTCGTTGAAATGGCGGATTACCCTTTGGGCAACGGAGAAGGTGGCCGCGTCAAGCGATTGCAAGATAGCGATGGCAACGGAACGCTCGATTCTGTCCAGCTGTTCCTTACCGGTCTGTCTTACCCGACCAGTGTCATGCCATGGCGCGACGGAGCGATCGTTATTGCGGCTCCCGATGTGTTGTTCGCCCGCGATACCAATGGCGATGGCGTTGCCGATGAACGCGAAATTCTTTTAACTGGCATCGCCGAATCCAATCCTCAGCATCGCGCCAGCGGATTTGCTGTCGGATTAGACGGTTGGCTGAACTTTACTTCCGGAGAATCGACCAAAGAGTTGGTGAGCCATCGCGCGAACAAAACTTATCCCGTTCAGCATCACGACATCGCCTGGAATCCCGACACGGGTG
>JANNNN010000892.1:0-6420 GCA_031398555.1 Planctomycetia bacterium
AAAAAATACCAGCGAACCCACTAGTATTGATATCAATGGCTGTAGCAGCGGCGGAGTCGTCTTGCAACTGTCCAAGAGCTGGCCGCCGTTGCTACAGCCGTTGATTTCAATACTTTGCACGGTCGCACGAGCCCCGTAAACTGCAGCTAGTGGAGCGTCAAGATCAAATCTTAGGATCAGCCGGAGTGCGCTACCGAGAGCGTCCCGCTTTGAACGGATAGTTGTTATTGCAGTGGTTCAGTCTTATCAGCCGGAAGGCGTTAGAGAGCGTCCCGCTTAGTTTTATTCGGTTTTGGCTCGTTTTACGAGTAGGTAGAGTGTCAAAGTGTTCTGAGCCACAACCATCAGGCCGGTCTCTGCGGTTGCTCGTGATAATCCGCGTCCATGCAGCTCCCTACCTCCCCGGTGCTTTTTGCTATCGGCATAGCGTCGCTCGATCCTCATCTTGCGATTGCGACCGCTCTGCAGTCCACCGTCACCGGCCATTTTCTGTTTCTGCTCGTCTATCACCGATTGTTATAAGACTGAACCACTGCACTAACAACTATCCGTTCAAAGTTTCTCAGCGGGACGCTCTCGGTAGCGCACTCCGGCTGATCCTAAGATTTGATCTTGACGCTCCACTATCCGCTTACTGCGTTTGGAAACTTCTCATTGACATTCCGCCGTTCAGATTCTTGACGTCGGTGAAACCATGACCGCGCAGCCAGCACGCTGCGATATGAGCTCGTTTGCCTGAATGACAAACGGTCACTGTCGGCCGCCTCGGATCCAGTTCGGTCCAACGCTCGACCAGTTCATCGATCGGAATCCAGTTCGCACCAGAGAGTGGCAACTGTGCAATCTCGACAGCATTGCGAACGTCGACAACCTGCATGCCGTCCAATTCGCTGTCAAACTCAGCTAGCGTCGGCATCTGATGCAAATCATTTTCAGCGACAAAAGCGGCCATATGCAAGGGATCTTTGGCGGAACCGAACGGAGGCGCATACGCCAGATCGAGCTTGGACAAATCGTCGATAGTTCCACCAAAATGCATCACCGTTGCGATTACATCCAGCCGCTTGTCGCACCCTTCCGCTCCGACCGCTTGAGCGCCCAGCAACTTGCCATCGCCCGCCCGATACAGCACCTTGAGCGTTAAGTTCTTCGCGCCAGGGAAATAACTGGCATGATGCGGAGCTTGAATCGTCGCGGCTCGATATTCGATCTTCGCAGCTCGACATGCCTTTTCGCTCAGACCTGTTGAGCCCGCGGCGAGTCCAAAAACTCTGACTATGCAAGTTCCAAAGACGGACCCCATCGATGAAGCTTGAACATTGGCGTTCTTTCCAAGCGCCGCATGTGCACCGGCAACTCGACCAGCTCGGTTAGCGGGCGCAGCCAACGGAATTCGCATCGGTTTGTCGAGGACTCCGTGTTGATACTCAACCATATCTCCGACAGCATAGATGGTGGGATCGCTCGTCTGCATGAACTCGTTGACCTGCACGCCTCCGGTGGAACCAATTGTAAGGCCGGCATCAACGGCCAGTTGCGTTCTCGGACGAACTCCAGCTCCGACGACCACTAGATCGGTTGGAATAGCCGTTCCATTGCCAAGATTAACTGCGGTGGCCACATCGTGCTCATATGTCAAACTCTCGATCGAACCTCCCAAATGCACCGCCACGCCTTTACGTTTCAATTCGTCTTCAATCAATTTGGCCATTTCTCGGTCGAGTGGTCCAAGCACTTGCGGATTGCGTTCGACAAGTGTTACTGCCATGCCGCGATGGACCAATTGCTCAACGACTTCAAGTCCCACGAAGCCAGCCCCTACGACAGTCGCTCGTTGGACGGGCCGAGCATGCATCGCGGCCAAGATTTTGTCCATATCGTCGAGCGTCCATAAATGAAAAACATTCTTTGAATTGGGTTCAAAAAACGGTGGTCGAACGGGCTCTGACCCGGTCGACAAGATCAATCGATCATAGGGAAGTGAAAAAGGAGTTCCGTCGGCTGTACGGCCAGTTACGGTCTGCTGTTCGCGGTCGATGGATGTAACTTCATGCTGTGTTCGCACACCGATGCGAAACCGAATCCAGAACAATTCGGCGGTCGCCACAAGCAGCTTTTCACGCTGTTCGATTTCGCCGCCCAGATGATAGGGCAAACCGCAATTTGCGAACGAAACGGCTGGTCCTTTTTCAAGGATTGTGATCTCGGCATGCGCGTTAACTCGACGAGCTCTCGCGGCCGCGGTTGCGCCACCCGCGACTCCGCCGACGATCACGATCCTTAGTTTTTCCAGCGTGCTTACCATGGCTGTTGCTTTGCTCATTCGAGTTCGATGTTGAATGACAACTATTTTATCGATCGCCTGAAATGCAGTAAGCCCATTGTCGCGCGAGCAGCGGGGACTACTGACTAAATAGCCAAGTAATCGCCCAAAGCTGTTGCCCAAAGTAATCGCATTGGAGCTTGATTCAGACGGCTCGAACAAATATACGGGCGAAAGTACAATTGTGGCCGGGGTAAAGGCGCGTGGGGTGCTGTGTAACTCAATCCGGGCTGGAAGCCTGGGCGATGTTTCCCAACCCAGGCTAGACGCCTAGGCTACTTAATCAATTTTCTAATGGGGTCCGACTGTGAATATTGGTGTACCGGCGGAAGTGAAACAGGACGAGTATCGTGTTGCGATGTTACCTGTTGGGGTTGAGGAACTAACCACTCGCGGACACAAAGTGATTTTTCAAGCCGGTGCGGGACTTGGGTCAGGCTTGGCTGATCACGCATATCTGGAAGCCGGCGCGGAATTGGTCGCAAGCATCGAAGATGTCTACAAAGCGGCTGATATGATCGTGAAAGTCAAAGAGCCGCAGGCGAATGAGTACCCTCTGATTCGCGCGGGACAAACTTTGTTCACGTACTTCCACTTCGCAGCCAGCCGTGAACTGACTGACGCGATGATCACCTGCGGCGCGAATTGTTTAGCCTATGAGACCCTCGAAGATGAACGCGGTCGGTTGTCATTGCTGACTCCGATGAGCGAAGTGGCAGGTCGGATGAGTATTCAGGAAGGTGCGAAGTTTCTGGAACGTCCACAACACGGACGCGGTATTTTGCTCGGCGGCGTTCCTGGAGTGCCACCCGCAAACATCCTGATCCTTGGTGGCGGAATCGTCGGATCGAACGCAGCTAAAATCGCAGCCGGATTTCGTGCGGATGTAAACATTCTGGATGTCAACATGGACCGCTTGCGTTATCTCGATGACGTCATGCCCCCGAACGTCAATGCTCTGTACAGCGACCGCCATACGATTCGCGATCAATTGAAGTTGGCAGATCTGGTCATCGGTGCGGTGTTGATCCCCGGTGCAAAAGCGCCGCATCTCGTACGCCGAGAAGACTTGCTAGTGATGAAGCCCGGGTCCGTTGTCATTGATGTTGCAATCGATCAAGGTGGATGTTTCGAAACCAGCCGACCGACAACTCATAAAAACCCAACTTACATGGTCGACGACGTGCTGCATTATTGTGTAACCAATATGCCCGGCGCTGTTGGTCGAACGAGCACGTTTGCGCTGTGCAACGTTACACTCCCTTGGGTAATGAAGATTGCCGATGCTGGTGTCAACGAAGCGGTCAAGAAGTACTCTCCAGTTCGCACCGCGGCTAATGTGATACGTGGCAAAGTTACCAACCGCGCAGTCGCTGAAACGTTTGGTTTTGAACTCGCTACCGCCTGATCGCAAAGTGAATCGCGGCGCTCCGCCGTCGCGATGAACATCCGGCCCTAGTAACTAAGGGCAACAAGACGAACAATCACGCAGAAGATCACCGCGGCCGAGCGTCGTGGAACACTCAGTCAGAAATGTTTCGATGTCGAACTCGCATGCTCACGAAATAACTCATCCAGCGGCCGTTCAATGGATTGGCGCCTCGGGCGGCTATTTGCAATTGATCGATCAAACACGCTTGCCGCGGGAATTGATACTGCTTGAATGCCGCGACATAAGCACCGTGTGGGAAGCGATCAAGATGTTGCGCGTACGCGGTGCTCCTGCGATCGGCATCGCAGCCGCATATGGAGTGTGCGTAGCAGTACGCAGTTGCCCCTCTGAGGCAGTCTCAAGGAGTGCGACCGAGGCTGCAAAAAGTCTTGCGACCAGCCGACCGACGGCGGTAAATCTATTCTGGGCGCTTGATCGGATGCTGGCCGTAATCAACAAGGCTTCGATAGAGTCTTCTAGTGACGGAGATTCACTGCGAGCCGCCTTGCTGGCCGAAGCGCGAGCGATCCATGAAGAAGACCGAGCCATGTGCCACGCGATTGGCCGTCACGGGGCTGCACTGATCCCCGACAATGCAACTTTGATCACACATTGCAATGCAGGTGGTCTAGCCACTGCCGAGTATGGCACTGCACTCAGCGTCATGTTTACTTGCCAAGATCAAGGTAAGCGGCTGAAGGTGTTTACCGACGAAACGCGCCCACTTCTGCAAGGAGCTCGACTGACGGCGTTCGAATTGCATCAACGCGGCATACCCACCACCGTGATCTGCGATTCTATGGCCGCTCATGTTATGCAGACGCAGAAGATTGACGCAGTCATTGTCGGCGCAGACCGCATCACGGCTCGCGGTGACGTCGCTAATAAAATCGGCACCTATGGCTTGGCAGTGGTTGCCAAACATCATGGCGTCCCGTTCTACGTCGCGGCACCAAGTAGCACATTCGATTTGACGCTAATGAATGGCTCCGAGATTCCCATCGAACAGCGCAGCCGGGAAGAGGTTGTGGTTCCCTACGGTCATCACGTAGCACCGGACGGAGTGGGCGTTTACAACCCAGCCTTCGACGTGACGCCTGCCGAACTGATCTCAGCGTTGATTACCGAACATGGGGTGATCCGCGAGGTCAATGTCAAAAACATTGCATCGCATTTTACAGGCCAAGAATAGCCACCAACCAAAGCTGTAGCTGGTGTCGTTAGAAACCGGGTTAAACGGAAGTAAACCTAAGATGCGACTGGTTTCTGACGAAACCAGTTACGAAACAGGCAGTAAGTCCGCACTTGCTTATCAGCGTTTAATTGCAAATCTTGGATTTCGCTTCACAAAGTCTGACCAAGCTGCGGGTGAGATTTTGGAATCCTGAATGTCGACGAACTTAAGCCGTGCCATCGAAGCGAGTGTCTCAAGCGAATCATCGGTGACTTGAGTTTTGCCAAGCCAAAGTGTGCCCAACTGCGGGAGCTTGGCTAGTTTTTTCAAGCCGGTGTCGTTGATCGCGCAACCCGTCAAGTCGAGCTCGGACAGTTTTGGTAGCACTCGCAACGAGTCCAAGAGTTCATTGTCAACAGCGGTCCCTTCAACGCTCAATCGCTCTAGAGCTTTGAACTTTGCGATCGCTTTCAAATCCGAAGTCGTCGCATTGCTGAACGAAACGTCTAACCATTCGAGCGTCGTTTGCTCAGCGACTTTCTTCCAAGCTTCTTCGCTCAACTGGCTGCCACTAAGCACTAGTTCTTGGAGCGTGCGATCGCCGCTTAGCCCAGCAATCTGTTCGCTTGTGACCGTTAATTCTGTTTCGTAATTCTGCTGAGCCGAATCTCCACCCAATTCATTTAGTATTGCCTTCGAATCGGGGGAGCCTTGATACATTGCCACCAACGACTGAAACAAAATTTGCTTTCTACGTTCCTTCTCGGCGTTCTTGGTTCGATCGAGCATGACGTGGGCAATGCCGGCGGCTTGTGAGTAAAGCCGAGAGATATCAGGATTAGCTTTCCAGCCATCGAGTCGCCCGCCGCTGAATTCATCCCATGGAACGAAAGAGCCGTCACGAACGGCTCGATATCGGGCAACTTGCAAGCGCGGTGACTCCCAACCGCCGAGCGTCCAGTAGCCTTCGCCACGCCAGAGCGATTCCATATACAACGCGATCCCTTCAAGCAACCAGACATCTCCGCGCGTTCCAATGTTTTCAGCGACTTGAAAACGCGTTGCTTCGGCGAGCAATTGATGAGTGAGTTCGTGATAGAAAGTCGCTGACAGGTTCTTATCGGGGAAGAAATACGAAGTCTGTCTGTCGGGATCGTAGTAACCAACTGAGACACCGATGTTTGCTTCGGCCGCCAACGCTTCAACGTAGTCGGCGCGATCGCGCAGCAATAGAACTTTGATTTGTCGTTGCGATTCAAAGGGCGATATCCCACCGCCCAACCGCGACTTCAACAGACCAGGTGGCGACCATAGGGGGAAAAAATATTGCGTCCACAGCGCGTAAAACTCCTCGAGCTTCATGGCCAATTCGATGGTCTCGGCGGTTGTGGCTCGCGACGTAAGCAGAAAGTGAGGAGATTCAACGCGGGTGTAGGTGCTGCCTGCCCAGCCGTAGGTTGGATGCTTGGCTGTCGAACGTCGAACCACCGG
>JANNNN010000897.1:0-4738 GCA_031398555.1 Planctomycetia bacterium
CAAACGCTCCAGCGTTTCCACCTAACCACCGAGCCCTTTGCAGCTAGGCTGCAATTCCCAGATTGTGGGTTCGCTGGTATTTTTTTATTGTCCGTTTGCATTAATCGTCCGCTGCTTGGTCGTTATCCTTTCCCTTCTTAGGTCCTGGCGGCGCGAAGTCGAAACTTAGATGTTCGGCAATTGCATCTGCCAGAGTTCCAATCTGCTGGCAAGTGAAAAACAACAACCAGGGCACTGTGAATCCAGCGATGGCCGACAGTACTGGACTGCGTCCGAGCAGGATAAACCACAGTAGCATCACCGAACCATACCCAAACATTGACTTCAAATAGTATCCGCCCCAAGCTTCGGGCACTTGTGGAATCGAGGTTAAGACTGCGCCGGAAAAGGGTTGAAGCGGACTGCCATTATCAAGCATCGAAAGCATCAGCACCGGGAATAAGAGGAAGCAGGTTCCCATCATGCCAGTCAGAATCAACCATTCGGCGCCACCCGACCTTCCTATCAACCCTCCCACCAACATGCCGGGCAGTAGAGATCCAAGCAGCGAAAAAAGGATCACCAGTATCTCACCAAAGTTGTCAAACACATTGAAACTTGGCCACTCTGCAACTCGCCGTTGATGATTGGCAACCGATTCGAGCAGCGCAAGGCCCGCGCTTAGCATGGGCAGCGAAACGATGATGCTGATCACCGACGTTGCGATGAACAGAACCAACAAGTAGCCCCCACCTTCAAATCCCCCGCCATCCACTTTGGTCTTGCTGAATTGAGCCAGCGCAAAGACACCCGCGAATATGAAACCGTATAAGACCATCTGGCCCACAGCGGTTGGGTCTGTTAAAAATCCAAAGGTCCGTTTCATAAAACCGATGGTGTCAAAATCACCTTGGTACAGTGAGTCGAGCTCTTCGTCGTCTATCGATTGTTTCGCCTTGTCGAGATATTCGCTGGCCGCAGTTCGCTGGGAATCGAGCGTGTTGGCGGACTGGGCGACTTCTGGCGCCGACAGGGGAACGTCAAAACCGTCATCCTCCAATACGATTTTCTGTTTGATTGGTGACCAACCGGCAGGCGGTGGAGGAACGACAAAGCTGCTATGACAATCCGGACATGAAACTTTTTTACCAACACGATCTAGTTTTAAAGACATGGGTGTGCCACAAGTCCGACACGTTACGCGGTAATCATTCTCCACGGGTCTCGGCGGAGGAGCGTCTCGAGCTGGTCCGGCTGTCGTTTGCTGTGTTGAGCGCGATGGCTGCGCGGGACGAACTGGCTGTGAACGGGGGACTAAGTCATCGAGTCCTTCGAGCTGAAAAATATCGGTGACACTATGTTGTTTGCTGGGAGCAGACTCAAGTTCCGCAAGATCCGGCAAATCATCATCGAACATCGATCGTCGCGGCGCATCGGAATCGTTCGACGCAGCTTTGGCGTCCGAAGGCTTCCTGTCGGCTGATTTCGCGCCGGGCACGAAGGTAGGTTTTTTTGGCTTTGCATCGGCGGCTTCACTGACTGTTTTTTCCAATACAGGTGCATCCAAGTTCAGCCAATCGTCAACGCCAACAATGGGCGCAACCGTACTTTCTAAAAACTTTTCGGGAGTTAGCTCTGGCACAGCCTCTGGAACAGCCTCTGGAACAGCCTCTGGAACTCGAACCGCTTCACTGCACTGCGGACATCGAACGCGCCGCCCGGCAAAAGCTACTCCAGCCTTCAGCCGTTTTGCGCATTTTGGGCACTGAAATTCCAGAATTTGTGGACTACCAGTAGACAAGACAAACCTCTTTGCAGTTCGTTGACGAGCGATCACTTCGACTGATAGACACCATTGTACGCCTCATCCGCCGAAGGTGGTAGCAATCCCGATTGGAATGGAATTAACGGCGACCCTAGAGGTAAGGTACTCAGGGCGACCTCGCAGGGGATTGGGCAACGCTGTGAGGCATTTTTATCAAAAAAATGCTATTAATGGAGCGTCAAGATCAAATCTTAGGATCAGTCGGAGTGCGCTACCGAGAGCGTCCCGCTGAGAAACCGGTGAACAAATTAGGCTCACCTGCGCGCACCGGTTTCTAACGAAACCGGCTGCAAGCTTTTGCGAAAATGCCTCACACCTTACGTTTTGTCTAAGCCATTAATTCGTTTAACCGGTAGCCAGCGGAGACTGCTGGACTTAACATCATTGCCTAGACTGTAACAACAATAACTCGGGAGAACGAGGCTCCTGCCGAGCATATCTCGGCAGTAAGTTCGACGCGACTATTTCAGAGGACGTCCACTAGTTCTACAAGGAAACCTGCGGGCCACCGGTCTACGTTCACAAGTGCAGTGAAGTCTGTTTTTTGCGCCAAATGAAGCTCGGCAGGAGCCTCGTGCTCCCTGTATCATGGCGAACAGCATTGAAAATGAAGTTAAGTCAGAGTACTGCTATTAAGTCTGCAGTCCTCCTCTATGTAATAGTATCCAAGTTGATTGTTCAAGCCTTTTAGTCAGGAAATGTTCGTGCTACGAACCGCTGCTGTTGTATTCATTTTCCTAAGTTCTTTTTCCGGCAATGCGTATTGCCAAGAAAAACCGAACAGTGCGATCGACGAGTATTTAAAATCTGCACTTACCAAAGAGGGGGATGTCGATCGCGGTCGAGTGCTATTTAACAACGAGCGGATTGCGTGCGCGAAATGCCATAGCATTGATGGCTCACGGAGCAAAGCTGGACCAGACCTGAGTGCAGTCGGTGAAAAGTTTGGTCGCCGTGAAATCATTGAATCAGTATTGACGCCATCGTTGCGTATTACTGATGGATACGAAACAACCATCGTTTTACTGAAACAAGGAAAAGTCGTCACGGGTGTTGTCAAACGAGCCACCGATGAATTGCTGGAGTTGCTCAGTTCCAACGGGGAACTCACCGAAGTAGCGATCAACGACATCGAAAGTCGGCGAAGCAGCGCAACCTCGACCATGCCCCAAGGTGTGCACGAGAGTTTATCAAAAGGTGACTTCAATGATCTGATCGAGTTCTTGGTAAGCTTGAAGCAAAGTGACAGCGCAGCGAAAATTCTGCATGGCATGCCAAATCGCATCGCTGAGTTGACTCGACCTGTTAGGTTAGAGCCAATCATCGATGAATCGCTGAAGTTCGATCATCCAGTTTGGCTCGGCAGTTTCCCTGGCTTGCCCGAAGATGTTTTGGTTGTTGAACATCAAGTTCGCAAGGTATGGATTTTGAGAAAACAAGACTCTGCGTTCAAAACTGACGGGCCAGCGCGCAAAGAGTTGTTTCTTGATCTTGGTCCAGGTGCCCCGAATGAAGGGCGGCTCGCTGCGATCGCTGCCCACCCGAAGTTTCAAACCAATGGAAAATACTATCTGTTTGATCGTGTGACTATCGAAGGTAAAATGTTCGCGACGATTGTCGAACGCGAAGCGTCACACGATAGGCGAAGGGATTCCGGTCGTCCAGCCAAGTTAATCTTGAAAGTACCACAACTCACGGGAGCGCATTTTGGAGGTTGGCTCGAGTTTGGTCCCGACGGCTATCTTTATCTTAGTTTCGGCGACAGTGGTCCGCAGGAAGATCCCAACGGCAATGCCCAGAATCGCAGTTTACTCCTTGGGAAGATCGTTCGTATCGACGTTGATCGTAAACAGGATGGCAAGGCATACTCAATCCCAAGTGACAATCCGTTTCTTGATGACGCCGCCACGCTTCCCGAGATTTGGGCGCTCGGTTTCCGTGCGCCATGGCGTTTGACTTTTGATCAAGTTACTGGTGATCTGTGGGTCGGCGACGTAGGACAAGATCGCTATGAAGAAGTATCAATCGTTCGCCGCGGCGAAAATCATGGCTGGAACGTCTTCGAAGGTTTTGAAGCGTTTTCCAATCGCTTTCGCCGCCCGAGTGAAACGTACACGCCGCCTATCTTTGCGTATGCAAGGCGCTATGGACCTTCGGTGACAGGCGGCTTTGTCTACCGCGCCGATCCAACTTCATCTTTCTACGGCAAATACATTTTTGGCGACTACGAATCGCGACGCATCTTTGCACTTACACAAGAAAATCGTATGCTCAAAGAGATTCGTCAGATCGGAATTTCGCCGCAGCGAATCGTCTCTTTTGGTCTGGACGCCGAAGGAGAGATCTATGTCGTCGGTTACGAGGGGATTTTGTACAAGCTTGATTTTGCCGGTGCACTGTTTGAATAGCGATAATTGAAAACGGATCGCTTGGCTGGGACGCGAGCGGCGTTCACCAGGATTTGCAAGCATAAAGTTTGCCCAGACCTCATAAAAGTCCCTAAAGATCGGCTTTTTTGGGGTTTCACTTGCTTATTGCACCAAACTAGTCACCATGAATCTCTACTATTGGATAGAGCGATAATTCTCGGCCCGGGCCGGATTCCTTGGGCCGGATTTGTGGGGTGCTCGATTTTAGGTTCTCGAACCACTCCATTTCGATCTAACTATTTCGAGCGGCGGATGGCAACAAGTAACTACCTCTTATCAATGCGACGCGAAAGTCTGAGGACGTTTTTTGAAGCGTCGCCAACCGCTAGATTACTTCGTTCGGATCTCGCTCCGCTGGTGCTGGACTTTCTTAACCAGACCTTTAAAGCTGGCGATACGATTTCGGTTGGCCAATCGGAACTGCGTACCCGCCTGACGACCTACCAAGAGGAACTCCACGATTCCGAACCGGACATGATGATCGGCCCGCCAGAGCGTTACTTGG
>JANNNN010000950.1:0-4920 GCA_031398555.1 Planctomycetia bacterium
GGAGGAGTTTGAAAGTGCGATTGTGCGTGATCGTTTCGCAGCGGACGAAGTTGTCAAGGATTCTGCGGTTCAAGTTATTCGGGCAATCTTCGCTGATGCGGCCTATTTTTCGGGTTTGAAACCGCTGCCGCAGTACACGGACAAATTTCCGTATGAGTTACTGTTTCCAAGTTGGCTAAATTTGTTGTCAGCCGTCATGATGCCGCGTGCCGGAATGACCAATCGAGCGCGACTTGAGGGACCACAGCAAGTTGAATTGTTTCGCTATTTGGCAGCATGTCCTATCGCTAAGAGCGATTGTGGCGAGGATTATGTTGGGTTCCTGACGTTCATTGCTAGTCGCTTTGATGCACCGCAGTGCGAACAGATGCTACAGCGAACGGTTGAGTTGGTGGGCAGGCATGGCGAGTCGATTGTGCGAACTCTGAAGCGGTTTGATGAACGCACGAGCGATGGGAATTTGCTCAAGCAACGCTTTGGCGACTATTTAACTGTAAAATATTCACTCGAAGAATGGGAAACGAAAACCGAATTTCCGATCATGGCCGAACGGCCCGAAGAGCGACCATTGCCTGCACCGCTCAAGCGAAAGCTCAATGAACTCGAGCATGGCGATGACGATGACACCTATTGCCATTTGCTGCATTGCATTGCCGCGGTCGTCAACTCGAATCAGCCGATTAGCATCGATTTTACAATGGCTTTGTCGAAAAAGCCAACTTACCTGCCACAGCTATTTCAGTGGATTGTGCCGAGTTCGAATCCGCCCAAGTTATTGCCTGAGGCGAGTCAATCGCTGCTGGCGAGCGCGATCACTTTAGAGGAACCCACAGAGGATCGAATCGATATCCCGCGCATCGAAAATTTTGTAAAGCGAATCGTGTCGCGAGCCGGAGGTATCGGAGAAGGAGCTGCGGAGTTTTTCAATCAGCAGTTTCTGGCTGGTGCCGACAATCGCAAAGCGTTGTTGGATGCGTGCGATTCGGAGCAGAAGCTTCAGAAGATCGCCGCCATGGTACAAGCTCGCGCGGGTAAGACCGAGAGCAACGAGAAGTTCATCAATCTGCTCAGTTGCGTGACGGTGCTTGATCAGTTGCCATCAAGTCTTGAGGCACAGGTATCGCTGAGCGCCCTGCAGTCAGTGATTGATAATCGATCGATCGGCAACAAAGAGTTGCACGATATCATCGGCGACTTGCAGAAGAACATAGGGACGGCGCTGCAGGCGCTTGCGTCCCCCTTGTCGGTCGCGGCTGAAAAGAGCGAGCGGTTAGTGACGTTGTATCTAACGTTGAACGAAGTTGGTCAGACGATGTATCATTCCGGCAAGGTTGACAATTTCAGCGTAGTTCGGGCGAAATATTCTAAGTTGTCGAATATGGAGTGACGTTACATTTCTTGGGGCAATCGCGTTTGATTTGGATACGTCACCGAGTAAAAAACGTTGCGTCTTCCGGTGGCGTTCCCTCGCTGACGCTTCGGGTTATTGAACAATCGCCTGTTAGAGTTGAATAGCGATCACTTGGCTGTTGTTTGGGCCGATGGTTTTGCGAAGGACTAGCACGCCTTTGGACAGAGCCGGAAGAGCCCGATACTTTCCTGTGGGCAGCTGTGATTCGGCCAGTGGCTTGTAAGTTGCCGAAGTGGCGTCGAGCATTTTAATAGTTCCATCGACGGAGATAACCAGCACTTGATTACCGTTAGCTATGAGATGCGAGGTACTGAACCCGTCCTGTTCCCAAATTGTTGTCCTTGTTAGCGGATTGAACGCACGCAACGTTGAGGCACCTGCGTCTTCGCGACCGTCGATGCCGATGATGCGGTCGTTGAGGAACACGGGTGTGTTGTACTGGCTGCTCAGCAATTGATTTTTGCGATAGGTTTCGGTCAGGGTGCCGTTGGCAGTGGTTAGGAGTGTTGAACCAATTCCATAGCTGGCGGTGAGTAAGAATTGATTTTCGGCGACTTCGATTGGTGTGGCTGCGTTGACGGTTGGTCCACGGCTGCCGAAGCTGATTTCTGAAAGTACGCTTCCGTCGGCTGAATCGAGCAAGACGGTTTTTAGGCGGGTGACGACGAGAGCAAGCGGCTTGCCGGACTTGCCGAGTTGCTTGAGCTGAATCGGCGCGGCGTAGCTAGCATCGTTGCTGGTAGCGGTCCAGCGATTTTTTCCAGTTGTGATGTCGAGACCAACGATACCGGCGTTAGAACCGCCAACGCCGACGATAACCAGATCGCCAACAACTAGCGGCGACGTTCCAGCGCCGAAGTAACCGTCCTCGGCTTTGAATTCTTTGCGAATTGCGCGGGACCAAAGAAGTTTGCCGTCGGTCGTTCGAATGCAGACTAGATCTCCTGCGGCGCCATAGCAGACGGCTTTGTCGCCCGCGATCGTTGGCACGCAGCGTGGGCCATTGTCGGGATCGATCGAGCTACTATAAGTGGCTTTCCAGCCCGTTCGCCAGCGTTGTCCGCCCGAGGCCAAGTCGAGCGACTCGAGAAATTCTTCGCTGCCAATGCGATGCATGATGAATACTGAATCCTGGACGATTGCGGCACCGCCGTAGCCATTGCCGATATTTTGCGACCAAATTGGAGTGAGCGATGCTGGCCAGTCTGACTTGATCGGTTCGGTCTGCGTCGCCTTTCCATCGCGATTGGGGCCGAGTATTTGTGGCCAATCGCCTTTCAGGGGAGATGTCACCGAGAGAATGGCAAGTAGCAGTGCATTTGCTGCTACCAAGCGGGTAGCGGGCGGTTTGGCACTGGCGAGAGTGCGATGGGATGGTACGCTGTGTGCAGATTTAGCGTCAGGCATAGTGGAGATCTCGGGTGGCGAAGCTGTTTAGGCTGTTTGGTAAAAAACGCGGCGGGCGCATGAGCGGCTGGTGGGTCGTTGGAAGCGTTAGCGAAGCTGCATTTTACGGTCTGCTATTCATTTTGGGCATTGTATCGCTGACGACCGTGGTGACATGGCGAGTTTTTTGGCCCGCGTCGAGTATTTTAGAGATCGGATTCGGTTTCTGGCTGATGGTGATCGCTTCGAGCAGTTTTGTGTTGATTGGTCTGACCGCGTTTTTGCTGCAAGTTTCGCATGTCATGGCCTCGCCGGAGATGCGTTCGGCGATGGTCGACCAGGCCAAACGGGACCATGACCGTCGCTCGAAACGCGAGTTCGAATCCACTGCGACGAGTCTGCCGGATGCCACGATTTTGAAAGACAGTCCCGGAGTTCGACTGGCTTATCGACTGGCCCCCAATCAAGGCGATACCGCAACTTTAGCCGTTAGTGCGGCGTTTGGGGTAGCATGGAACGCCATGCTGTCGGTTCTGATTGTAATTTGTGTTGAAAATCATTTGATCGGCAACCACCAGTACTTTCTGACTGTCCTTCTCGTCCCGTTTGCGGCGGTCAGTTATTTTGCGACGCGATGGTTCTTTCGATTGTTTCGGCGTCACATTGGCGTTGGGCCGACGACGTTGGAAATCAGCGAATTGCCGCTATTGCCTGGCAATAAGTACGCGTTATATCTATGTCAATATGGTCGGGTGACGTTCAAACAGTTGAGAATATCGTTAGCTTGCTTTGAAGAGACTACGTACCAGCAGGGGACCGATTTGCGGACTGACCGGCACGAGATGTCGCGAAATGTAGTATTTGGTCCGAAACAATTTGTAATTGAACCCGAAAAGCCGTTAGAATTGGATTGCCAATTTACCCTTCCACTTGATACCATGCATTCTTTCCAAAGTTCGCATAATGCGATCGTCTGGAAAGTGATTGTTGAAGGAGAAGCTCCCCGGTGGCGAACGTTTTGCAGAAGTTTTCCAATCGTCGTGCATCCACGACCCGTACTTCCACAGCCCGTCCCGCAGCGCGACGATGTGAACCTCACGTAAGTTTGCGTCTGCTTTCGCTTCAGCAGGGTTTGGAGCCAGGAGAGTCGTTGGAATTCGAGTATGCGGTAAATCACGTTGATCCCCGGTCGGTTGATAAGCTTGAAGTTTCTGTGATGTGGTACACGGAAGGCAAGGGTAGCGAGGACATCGGCATTCACATGTTTCAGCAAGTTGGTCGCGAGGCTCTGGTAGCAATTTCGCTTGACCAACCCCGCCGACTTTCCTGTTCATTGCCTGCATCGCCATTGAGTTTCGAAGGTCGTTTGCTCAAGATTCGTTGGTGTGTGCGGTTGCGATTGTTTTTGACCGACGGGCGCGAACTGTCGACTGACAAACAATTCTATCTTGGTCATCTGACTCTAGATTTGTAGCGATTAGCGTGAGCAAGCTTGCTTCTAATCCCTTTGCCACGCGATTCGTTTCACCTGGTCAAGTGGCGTGGATTGGTGACAACAACTTCTTTGAACACCTCGAATTGCGGTGGCAAGCGCTTAACGGTCGGGCTTCTATACTCGGCGTTCACGGGTCAGGAAAATCATCGCTCCTTGAGCATCTTGTGCCTCGCATTGGTGATGTCGTTTGGCGTCGAGATGCAGAAGGACGTTTGGTTGTCGATAACTTCTCTGAGAGAAAACTTGGCAAGCATCCCGGCGAGGAACGACTGCCTACGCTTTGGATACAACTTCGACGGACCGCCTTGCAGTCGATGGTTATTCCCTGGGGGGAGTTGCAGCGTGGGGGGCTATTGGTTTTGGATGGATACGAACAATTGGCTCAATGGCGACGAGCGGTGTTAATCGTTCGAACTTCGCTGCGGGGGGTGAAGTTATTAGTGACTAGTCATAAGCCAACATGGTTGCCAGCGCTTTGTGTATTATCGATTTCATCGGACACAGCGGCACAGATTATTTCGCAGCTGACGGAAGGCCGAGACGATTTTTCGAAATTCAGGGAGGACGAAATTCAAAGACGTTTGAAAGCGCATGGCGGCAATATGCGCGACGTTTTGATGGACCTATA
>JANNNN010000982.1:0-4962 GCA_031398555.1 Planctomycetia bacterium
GTCGATCCGATATTTTTTCACTGGGCGTGGTGCTTTACGAGTTACTCGTGCGCGAACGACCCTTTCAAGATTCAAACCGACCAAATCTCTTTCGAAAAATCCAATTCGAAGAACCGCTGTCGCTGCGTCAACTTCGAAAAACAATTCCGCCTGAGCTGGAACGAATCTGCCTAAAGTGCCTCTCAAAATCCGTTCACGACCGCTATCGATATGCCTCCGATTTGGCAGACGACCTTCGATCACTGTTAAAACTGCGAAGCACGCCGCCGAAAGCATCTTTGCTAAATTCTGACACCACGCTACCGGCATCGTTTCGGAATCCACAGGTTCAATCCGTTGTAACTAATGATACGCCGACGGTTGAACTGTCCGGACAGGAAGTAGCGAGCGACGGACGCGAACCAGTCGGTGCAACCAGTGCAGGCGATGTTGAGATTCAAGTTGTCCCCAAAGGGCTCAGGGCTTTTGACATTCGCGATGCAGAGTTCTTTCTGCACTTGCTTCCTGGACCGCGAGACCGAGATGGAATACCGGAAGTTATCCGTTTCTGGAAATCTTTCATCGAACCTAATCATCAGGAAGCTGCACCTCCGGTAGGTGTTTTGTACGGCCCCAGCGGTTGTGGCAAATCTTCACTTGTTCGAGCCGGTATCATTCCGCGTCTTTCCAGCCGAGTGAATTCAATCTACGTGGAGGCAACCGCAGTCGATACCGAACAAGCGATCGTCGATCTAATAAGTCAGCATGTGGATATCCCCGCACAGGAACAGATTCGATCAGCGGGCGACCGCTTAGTTCACGCCTTCACGTGGCTGCGGCGCAATCCCCAGCGGAAGACGGTGGTTTTTATCGATCAGTTTGAACAGTGGCTATTCACGCACTCGGAGTTTGAAAAGCAAGCCCTAACACTTGCCCTGCGCCAATGCGACGGGGTAAACCTACAGTGCATCGTGATGGTACGGGACGATTTCTGGATGGGGCTAACGCGCATGATGCAGGCGCTAGACTTTACGATCGCCGAACATCAAAACGCGATGGCGGTAGATCTGTTCGACAGACGTCATGCGAAGAACGTCTTGGCAATGTTTGGCGCGGCGTACGGGCGACTCAATTCCAAGCTGGAAAAAATATCGGCCGCCGAGCATCGATTTCTGGATTCGGCTATCAACTATCTATCAATGGATGGGCGTGTCGTTTGCGTTCAACTTGCTCTATTGGCCGAAATTCTGAAAAGTCGGCCCTGGAATAATCGCGAAATGTCATTTGAAGATGGCGGACTCGGCCTCGGCGTTCGTTTCCTGGAAGATACTTTTGACTCTGATATTTCCCAGCGTCGACATAGCATTCATGCGGAAGGTGCCTCACGGCTCTTGCGTCGCTTGCTGCCTGAATCGGTTTCACGGATTAAGGGTGTTGTGCATTCCGAACAGGAATTGATGGAGGCCTGCGGTTACGCAGATAGAAGTCCGTTTCGTGAATTGATCCGAATTCTTGACAATGAATTGCACCTGATCACCCCCACAGATCGGTCGACAGGTGATAGCTTCAGTGCGAATAGTACCCAGTCCATTGCCTCTGAGACTGGGTATCAATTGACGCATGATTTTCTTATCACGCCCATTCATCAATGGCTGGAACTACGCGGCTTGGGCACGCGTTCTGGCCAAGCGCAGGCTAGACTGGAAGAATTCGCCGAACTTTATCATGCAAGGCCCAAACCCCAGTCTTTGCCGACCCTTACAGAGTACTTTACGCTTCGCCGTCGGATTAATCCGAGTATGTGGACGGAGCCCCAGAAACGCATGATGACTGCCGCTAATCATTTACATGTGCGCCATGTGGGGATGGCCGTAGCCTGTGTTGGGCTTGCTCTTATTGTTGGCTTTGGTATTTGGCAATGGAACCATAATCAACGCATCAAACTCATCGCAGAAAACGAAGCTGATCAGTTTGTTACAACTGAACTTGAAACGGCAATTCCACAAGTCGTCAAATTTCGAAAAGCGGAAAGTAACTTTGCCAGAACGCACCTGAGCCGGTACTTGAGCGATGAAATGAAAGACTTGGGGAAAAGAGTTAGGGCAGCACTTGTGTTTGCCCACGAAGATGAAAAATGTCGCAAGTGGGTAACCGATTTTGTACTCGGCGAAGAAACACCCGCAAGCGATGTAGTGCTTGTTTGTAAATCGCAAGGCGCTGACCAGTGGTTTGCACTCGAGCAACTCCTGAACGCTTGGAAAGATGAACAATCGACTCCATCAAAGAGAATTCGTGCAGCATGTGCATTGTCACAGCAATCACCTTTACCATTGCAGTTCGAGCAAGATCTGGCAAAAGTCGTCGAGCTGCTCAGCGAAGAAAACTCGCTTGTACTAGGCGATTGGGTAAATGGTTTTTCAAAGTGCCACGAATCGTTGGTTCCACTGTTAACTCGTAAATTTGCAGATGAGGCTATTCGCCGAAGTTCCGCAGTGAATATTGCAAATATGTTGGCTACGTTTGCAAGTACGCGACCGGAAGTATTGGCAGAACTTATCGAAGACGCTCAGCCCGATCAGTTACCAGCGCTCGTTGCCGCGTTTCATGAATCGCCCGAGGCGATCGCTAAACTTAGGAAACTGACGGATGAAGCGGTAACCGGCACGCCACCGACTGCCCTGTGGCGTGAAGGATTCAAAGTCGATCAATGGTGGGGTACAGAAGCCCAAGATCATAAATCCGCAAAGGCTGCTCTTGTTGAAGATCAACCTCTAAAAGAAGCATTGGATGAATTTTCAGCAATACTTGGTCCATGCAACGTACTCATCCAATGCCTTGACCAGCCAAAATTTGATATCGTCAACGCACTTTTAGAAGCACATAACTATCGCGTCGCATCCATTACGACCTATCAAGATGCGGACCAAACAAAGCGTATGGCCCTCTGGGTCCACGATGATCGTAAGTCACGTTTTATTACTGATGCAACTGCTGATGAGCTCCGCAAACGTAATACAATAAATCGCCAAGAGAATTTTTTCCCTTGCGATGTCACCGCCCACAGTTTCGACGGCCATCAATCACAGCTCTACAACTGCGTGTGGTGCGAAGGGTTTCCAGCCCCCCTAGTCCTGGATGCAGACATGTATGTCGAAGTACCGGAAAGTCGGCATGAATCAGATGGTTGGTCAAGATTCGTCGCGGGTAACTATGTTCAACGATGCAACGTGATGACTCACTCCAATTCGGGAGAAGCGAGCTACACTTCGATTCGCTGGAAATTGCGGTACGAGCTGACGACCCACGATAAATGGGGAATGCCACGCGAAGCACTCAAGTATTCCTTAAAACTAAATGAAAATGTGCCCATTTTGCACGCCAAATGGGACCATCGTCAGCCGACGTCGGAGGGGCGTGGTTTTGAAGTTATCTGGTGGAACGGAGCCCCTTTCCGTTCTCACTGGGCTGATTACCAATCTCAAGAAGATCACCGTCGAGAGTGTAAGCGACTATTTCAAGAGGGCTATCGACCTGTGAGTATTGATGCGACCCAGGTTGGAGATGATCTCATTCCGCAATACAGTTCAACTTGGTGGATTCCCCTGGCGGACCAAGAGTCTGAGTCCAAGTCCTGCCTAAAACTCTCGCGGCGTATCACTGCTCTTTACATGCTTGAGGACGTAGCGAAGCTAAAGGATGCACTTTCTCAATCAGATAATCCTGAATTGAGAAGCAACCTGATCGATACCTTCAGCCGACACAACTTGCCGCAAAGTTGGCTAGTCGAACAACTGGTGCACGCAGGCAATTCGCTTCAACTTCGCCGTGCTTGTGCGAAGGCACTCGCACTCTTTGCAGAGAACAGGCTGCCTCTCACCGAATCGCAGCGGTTTTTAGCGTTTGTTGCACAATCTTCGAATACTGTTGACGACCCGGGATTGCGGTCAGCTATTGAGGCTGTGTGTACGCGTTGGGGCTTCGAGGTCCCAATTTGGCAAGAATCTAAAAACGAACTACAAGTCAGCGATGGGCAGCGGATGATTGTTCTGCGACCGGAAACTCCGTTCCTTCGTGGCTCATTCGCGAACGAATCTGGGCGAGATCGGAGACGAGAAGTTTTGCATCCTGTGAAACTGAAGCACACATTCGCTATCTCGGATCGCGAGGTCACGATCGAGCAAGCGAGAAAGCTCTTGAGCGATTTTGGTAGCGATCCGGGTTATGCAGACTATGCGAAATCCGACGATTGTCCGGCAATAAACGTCAACTATTACGACGCCGTGAAGTACTGCAGAAAATTGAGTGAAAAGGAGGGGATGGCTGCGTCAGAAATGTGTTATCCGGAGACCGAGAGAATAGGTGCGAATATGGAGTTGCCAGACAACTTTATGGACCGAACTGGCTACCGTTTGCCTTCTGAAGCGGAATTCGAATTTGCATGTCGCGCCAATACTCTCACCGCTCGCCCATTCGGTTACGCGAGGCACCTGCTTACGCAATATGCTTGGACGTTTGAGAATTCCAATGAAACAGTCCACCCAGTTGCACAGAAACTTCCAAACGATTTTGGTTTTTTTGATTTACTTGGAAACGCGTTCGAATGGTGCCAAGACGCTGCTGATTACCGACGCCCTAGCCACGAACGCTACGAATGGAAAGCCGATGAGTTGCGTATCGACAACCCAGTTGATAGTGCGCATAAGGTCTCACATGAACGGAGTGTACGTGGAGGTTCCTTTCTTTATCAGCCTTCAGATGCGAGGTCAGGTCACCCCGATTTCCAGGCTCCGCAAGATAAAAAGGTCTATATGTCATTTCGGATTGCACGAACTATGATAGAGAAAAAGTAAGTCTACAAATCTCCAAGGATTAGCCCCATGAACCTTCGGTTCCGTGCGATCCGACCGGGGGTCGGCCCGCACGGCGCCTGCAGCGGGACCCGGCACGCTTGACCCCGCCCGTCACCGCGTTCTGCGGCTATCG